>JBILJV010000045.1:0-17846 GCA_044377005.1 Bacteroidia bacterium | reverse complement strand
GAAGAATTGTAACAAAATTGAGTATCAGAAAGGGTAAAGTTAGATTTAGGTAATTTACCATCCCGAACAATCATGGTGTCTCTGTATGTACAACCATTTCTTTCTTTAACTTCAAGCCAATAAGTTGCAGGAGATTTTATCGCTCTATAATAAACATCCCAACCGTCCATCCATTGATAGCCATTGTCAATGTTAAAGCCTTTTGAAATTTCAATATAATCAACCTTGCCGCAGATGAGAGAATCTTTAAATGAGAGTAAGGATTGTATTTTGGTGTCTGCAACATATAAAACCTTAGTAACTGAATCTAGAGCATTTGTAATGACGTGGTTACAATACATTTTGACCTCATACCAACCGGTATCAGGAAATTTGTAAATCATTTTATCTCCACTTAATAAACCATTTCTGCCTTGAATTTTCCATTTAAAATTAGAGAAACTGTCATTTTTAACAGCACGGAAATTAACACTGTCGCGAACACACTGAGCATCAATAACAATGAAATTATTTTGAATAGGATTAAACTTAGCCGCAGCAGCATAAGCATAGCCATCATAATAACCATATCCATATACATAAGAGAGAAAACCTTTAGAGCTTGACATATGATGACTGCCGGTATCTATTTGAATTTGGGTATAATGGTAATTTGATAAATTAGAACTCGTAATCCAATCTGCCGTTTTTATTTTATTGCCATTAATGCTAAAAAAAGATGTATCAGATGTTTTGGTTAACACATTGATATAATGTTCAGGACTATTTAATTGCCACCACCAATTCCAACTCCAATTCCACCACCATGGGTTTTGACTTACTGTATTTATTGTAGCATTATTTCCAAATTGCTCATCAGGAAAAAGTTGCAATTGTGAAGGGTCACCAATCCAATATTTGGTAGGATGGTTCTGACAGCTATATCCACCAACCGCAAATTGTGCAACTGATATTCTATTACTGCCATTAATTCTTACAACATCAGCCGAACAAACTTCGTAAGTAAAAAATTCTGATTGATTTAACGTAGCATAGTAGCTACCATTGATATTTATAATCGTATTATTTTCAGCAGCTACAACTTTTAATGTGTATCCTTTTGAATTGTTTTTGAAAGGTAAAGAGGTATAATTTCTACCCCAAGTTACAGTTGGAATTAATTGTTCGTATGTATGATCCCAACTACTATTACAATTACTAGTTCCACAATTTCTGAATGAATATGTTTGTCGGTTACCAGAGAATACTGCAAATTTTGAATTTAAATATTTAGACCTTACAAAAGTTCCTGTTAAGTCATTGTCTGTGGTCATGTATTGAAATGTTTGGCCCTTTAACAAGGTTATTTGAAAGGGGACATTTTTTGGACTATTCCTCGAGGAGGCACCAGTAGGAACTATTTCAATAACGGAACTGTCAGCAATACCAACGATAGTAAATTCTGGTGATTGAAGCTGTTTTCCATTACAATACCAACCCCAAGTATAGTTGTCTTTGGCTGTTGTTATAATGTATTCCGGTGAATTAATAATAGATGATGTAGGAATAACAACTGTCGCCCCTTTAGAAAACCAATATCTATTGACTGCAAAAACATTAATTGTGGTATCTGAGTATACGCGAACGCCATTGGTTGTTACAGAATCTGAATATCTACAGACAACTTCTCTTGGTAATCTTACCATAGAGGTTTCATTAGGTGTTAAAACAACGGTATCATAAAAATTTTGTCCTTTTGCGGCAATGTATACTGTAGCTGCAAATTGTGAAGATAAAAATAATTCTGCAGTATCGTTGTTGTAATAGTAATTATTGTAATAACAACCCCAATCTTGAGCCATAAAAGCAACCCAAAAATCTTTACCTGCAGTACCTTGAGCACTTGATTTATTGATACTTAATAAAACAATAATAATGAATAAAAATTTTTTCAAATTGGAAAGGTTAAGGTTATAGTATTTTTAATTTTATTAAACACACAATAATAGCAAAAAGTTTGTTAAAACAAAAGTCTTTTTTTTAAAGGAACTGTTTTAGTAAAAAAACACTAAACCAACTAAGCTATTTTTTTCATTAATTTTGCAAGAAAAAAACATGCAAACAGCGTCCGAATATCAAAAACATATTTTTTGTTTGGAAGGTGATTGGCACCAAGACCTAAGGCAAAAGGATTCCATAGAAAATGCGCTGCGTTTTATGGAAACTGCGCATGTAAATAAAATCAACTATATTCATCGTCATGTGAGTACCAAAGAGGAACTAAATAACAGAATTAATCAATATACAACCAAAAAATATGAACAATTCAGTATTTTGTATTTGGCTTTTCATGGGGTGCCTAATGGACTCAAACTGAGTCCTAGTAATATTCTTTCACTTAATGAGTTGTCTGAAATGTGTGAAGGTAAATTGCACAATAAAATTCTCCATTTGGGGAGTTGCGAAACGCTTAATATCAGAAACAAAAATATTAAAGAAATTCTAAGACAAACAGGTGCGCTTGCCATTTCAGGGTTCAAAAAAGAAGTACCTTTTATCAGTTCTACAATGTTTGATATTTTATATTTTGAAATCTGTCAATATTATAAAAGAATGTATAGTATTGAAAATCAAATGAAAAAATATTATGGTAAGTTAATGAAGGAATTGGATTTTGTAATTGTTTACGAATAATCCATTACAATTTCTCTAAAATAAACTCGGTCATTTTATTGAACAAATGCCATCTTATTTTACCTCCTCTAATGCTGTGGTTGGTATTTGGGTAGTATTCAGCATCATAAGGAATGTTTTTTTCATTCATCGCTTTCACCATTTCCGCTGCATTTTGAAAATGTACGTTGTCATCGGCTGTACCGTGAATAATAAGGTAGTTGCCTTTGATTTTGTCAACATGATTGATGGGTGAATTTTTGTCATAACCATCGGCATTTTCATTTGGTGTTCTCATGTATCTTTCTGTGTAAATATTGTCATAAAAACGCCAATTGGTAACTGGCGCCACGGCTATTGCAGCTTTGAAATAATCGGCACCAAGTGTGATGCAATTACTTGCCATAAAGCCACCATAACTCCATCCAAAAATACCAATTCTTTTTGAATCAATGTGTGTTTGTGAACCAAAGTATTTGGCTGCTTCTATGTAATCAATGGTTTCATATTTCCCCAAATTCAAATAAGTTACTTTCTTAAAAGCTTCACCTCGACCACCACTTCCTCGGTTGTCAACAGATATTACAATGTAACCTTGGTTTGCTAAGTATTGATACCATAAATAGTTTGGACCACCCCATTGGTTTTTTACTGTTTGATAGCCTGGACCGCCATATACAAAAAACAATACTGGATATTTTTTACTGCTGTCAAAATTTGAGGGTGTTATTTGCCAGTAATCTAGCTTAACTTGTTCACTACTTGTAAATTGACCAAATATAACTTTCCCCAAGTTTAAATTGTCTAGTTTTTGTTTTAAAGCTTGATTAGTTTCCATCACTCTTACTGTAATTCCATCAGAAGATTTAATTAAAGTAACAGGAGGAGAGGTCATTGTAGAATACTGATCCACAAAATAATCAAAGGTTTCGGTAAATTGAATTGTGTGCCATCCAGCTTCTTTGGTAATTTGGTCTATTGATTTTGTGTTTAAGTCAATTGAAAATAATTGTCTTTCCGAAACTTCTTTCATACCTGAAGTGAAGTAAGCTTTATTGTTTTTCTCATCAACTCCTAAATATTGATCAATATCCCAATTACCATCTGTTAATTGAATATCGACTATGGAATCCTTAGATTTTCCTTTTGTATCATATTTTGTAATAATTTTTCTAGTCCATAAGTGTACAAATCCTTTTTTCTCTGATAAATAATACATTTGATTGCTTACCCATTGTTTGCCTTCTTCGTTTCTGAAGTATAAGTCATTCACTTCAATGTACTTTTCGTTTTTTTCTTGATAAATAATTTGAGGTTTGCCTAACTGATAGCTGAATTTCAACACTTCCAAGTGGTTTTGATGTCTGTTTAATCTTTGAACAGATAGGTAATGAGGGCTCATCCACTTAATTCGGGGTAAATATTGATCATTTTCTGAACCTGATTCGCATCTTAAATCGCGTTTTGAACCTAATTTGTGAATATATACATCAACAATACTGTTTTTTTCTCCAGCTTTAGGGTATTTCCAAATCTCTTTTTGTGGATATAGACTGCCATAAATATCCATAGAAAATTCTGGAACTTGGGTCTCATCAAATTTATAATAAGCGAGATATTGACTGTTTGGGCTCCATTCAAAACCTTTACTCATGCTGAATTCTTCCTCGTAAACCCAATCAACAGCACCATTAATGATTTGATTTCTGCTGCCATCTTTTGTTACTTGAATTTCTTTGTTTTTACTTAAGTCGAAGTAAAACAAATTGTTGTCTTTTACATATGCTACTTTTTTGCCATCAGGACTAAATGTGGCGTACATCACTTTGTCCTTAGATAGTTTAATCGTTTTTTGAGAATTTAAGTCGTGGATATAAACATTGCTTTTGCCGCTGTGTCTGTATACAGCTTCGAAACCATTGCTTATTAAAACCTTTTTTTCATCCATTGAAAACTCATAACTGGCAATAATAATGGGCGATTTTTTTCCGTTTGCGTCTTCAACTTCAATATTTGCAGAGTTGAATAAATGGCTCAACTTTGCACCAGTTTTAATGTCGTATTTGTTGCAAGAAAAACTATTGTCTGGATTTTTGTCTAATTGGCAAAAACTTACACCATCGTTTAAACTTCTCAATCCATTTACAAATTTTGGTGAAAATTCACGGCTGTTCCAAATATTCTCTAAACTCAGTTGAGCGAAAACATTAGGACTGAATATAATTAATAGAACGAATACAAGTGACTGACTGAATTTTGAAATACCTAGGTTCATTTTGATGCTTTTAAAGCACGAAAATAAATAAATAAACCAGTTTCTCCTAATTCATTATTTGTATTTAAAATGTCTTAATTGGTAGATGAAACTTACCATAAAAAAACGATTCAGTACTTTGGTGTTGTTGTCTTCAATGTAATTTTCGGATACAGTTCTATTGATACTTCTATTTTGGTTCAATAAATCAAACACAGAAAGCTTAAGTTCACCCCTTTTGTTTTTTAAGAATTTGTAACCTAGTCCCGCATTCCACAACCAAATACTTTGATTAAATGCATCTCCCAATCCATTGAATTTGTTATTGCTGATGTCAGAACTTAAAACCACTCTGTCTTTGATTAACCAATTTATTTTACCACTTGTAGTTTGAACAATATACGCATTATTTAATTGTTCTTGCAATGAATTAATTACTGTGTTGTAATTGACAGAATAATTTAAGTTAAAATCGAGAGCTTCACTGATATTACTGGCCCATACTATTCCAGCATTAGTTGTATAAGTAGTACTATAGTTTTTAATGCCGTTAATTAAGGTTGGAATTCTACTGTAAGTTTGTCCTAAGTTGGTGTTGATTATACTTTTAAGTTTTTTTACAGGAAAACCATAAGTCGCAAATACCCTAACTCTGTGATTGCCTTCAATGTTTTCGGGCATTGTAATTTGGCTCCCTTTTCTCAAAATAACCTCATTGATAACGGTATCTTTTTGAGCCACAGTGGTGCTGTTTCCTATATAATTTTGTGTAAGTCCCGCACTAATAAAGGCAAAGAAATTAGTAGATTTTTCTGTATTTGTGTAACTATATCTACTAAATAAATTGTGAGAAAACTCTTGTTTCAATAAAGAATTTCCTGAACTCAATATCAATGGATTGTTATTATTTACAACATTTTGTAATTGACTTAAAGAGGGTAATTGTGTGCTTGTTCTGTAGTTTACTCTAACGCTTGTTGCTTTGTTTGCTTGATAGGTAATAGTGGCGTTTGGCAATACATTGGTAAACGGTTTAGAAAATGATGTTTTATTAGGGAAAAGTTCTTCGCCTTTTAAAATACTTTCTTGAAGTACTGCTCCTAGGTTAAACGACCATTTGTTTTGGTTGTAACGGTAGGTTACTCCACCTCTTTGTGTGTTTACATTGTTGTCAAAAGTGTTACTTAAGACACTGTCTACTAATTGATAGGTTTTAGATAAAGTGTCAAATCGAGTCGTCAATTTTGTTGAGTTGTTTTGATTAAAACTTGGATTGTAATTAAGTTCTAAAAATGATTTTTTACTTAGCGTTTGCGTGTATGAAACAGAAGGTGAAAAAGACTGACTCAAATTAGAATTGTTAGTATTTTGTCTAAATGCATCATTAAAGTAGGAGGGAATGAAATAAATATTTTCTGATTGTAATAGTTGGTTTGAATTGTTGTTATTAATGCTGTGGTTGATTTGAACTGAAAGTGTATTCCCTGGTTTTTTGAAACGGTGTCTGAATAATAAGTTATTACTGATGTTGTAACCATCGTTGTTATTTGTGTTATTACTGTTTGATTGATTGAGCGAGCGCAAAGTATCATTTTCTGTAAATCCTAAAAACCGTGAAATTGATTTGCCATTTTGTAATCGGATGGATGGGGTGTATACGATTGAGTTTAAAGAATCAAATTGGTATTCAAGTCTTGCGTTAATGCGGTGGCTGTTGGAACGTGAATCGCTTGAATCGCCTTGATCGTAATATTGATTTTCCAATTCAGTTAGAAAATAAGTTCTTTCAAAGTAAGATTGAGTTTGGTTTCTACTGTTATTGAAAAAATAACTACCACTTAACTTCAGTTTCTTTTTGTTCATTAAGGTGTAATTGACACCCAGTGAGTTACTGGTGTTTATACCATTTTGTTGGGAGAGCATAAAGTTGGAAGTATTTCCACCCCCCCAATTCATGCCACCAAAACCTCTACTGCCACCACCTCTTTGCGACATTCCACCACCTTGGGCACCTCCACCAACGGCACTTAATATGTCCTCCGTTGAAAAATTTTGTTGATTGATGTTATTACTTAAACCGATTAAAGAAATTCTGTGTTTTTTTGAAAATAAATTGATATTTCCTCCGCCAGCCCAACGGTCTTGAGTCCCATAGCCGGCATATATTTTACCAAATTGTCCTTTGTTTCTTCCTGATTTAGTCACAATATTCAATGACTTTTGACCATTGCCATCGTCTATTCCAGTAAATTGTGCTTGGTCGCTCATTCTGTCAAAAACCTGAACTTTCGATACAATTTCCGCAGGTAAGTTTTTTAGCGCAGCACTTGCGTCATTTCCAAAGAAATCCTGACCATCTACAGTCACCTTTTTAACTTCTTCACCTTGGGCTTTGATAGTCCCGTTTTCCATTGTAATTCCTGGCATTTTTTTAACCAAATCCTCTACTGATGCGTCTTTATTCACTTTAAATTGTGATGCACTAAATTCATTGGTATCGTTTTTTTGAACCACAGCTTGTCTTTCTTTGATAATACCACCACTTCCAACTAAAATTTCCTCAGTTTCTTCCAATTCAATTCTCATTCTATTCATGCCTTCTAGTATTGAATGATATTTATAGAAAGTTTTTAAACCAATGTACTCGCATTTAACAATTACGCTTGATTCGGTGATATTAGGGATGAAAAAACGACCCAAACTGTCGCTGTATCTCTGTGTAATAACAGAAGAATCACTTGTTTTTAATATTGAAATATTGGCTTTAGCAAGAGGTGTTTTTGTAGCTTTATTGAGAACCATTCCGCCCATGTTTTGAGCATAGTTTGAAAAGCTTAAAAAAATAAAAAGTGAAAATAATAAACTTTTATAAAAAGAGGGAGTAAAATACATCATGAATAAGACACTACAAAAATAGAAGTGTTTAATCTTAAATAAAAATTTTTTATAGTTGTATTGGCTTGTTTATCCGACAAAAAGGGTGTTTTATAGTTGATTTTTGTTATTTGTCGATGAAAGAATAATTTTGTCAATTTAGTGGTTTTGATAGTTTAATTGTGCGACATATATTGTATTTTCGCCACTTTATATTAATAACAATGGATGGATTGATAATGGCTGCTCAGATTATAGCGGCACTTGCTATTTTGGTTACCTTACACGAATTAGGACATTTTTTGGCAGCACGTATGTTCGGAATCAAAGTCGAAAAATTTTACCTTTTCTTTGATGCTTGGAATTTCAAATTATTTAGTTTCAAAAAAGGAGATACTGAATATGGTATTGGTTGGTTGCCATTGGGCGGTTATGTTAAAATAGCAGGGATGGTGGATGAAAGTTTAGACAAAGAACAACTTAAAAAACCAGCGGAACCTTGGGAGTTTAGAAGTAAACCAGCTTGGCAAAGGTTAATAGTTATGTTGGGAGGAGTTATAGTTAATTTCATTTTAGGATTTATTATTTTCATTCTTCATACTTGGTATTATGGCGAAGCGAAATTGCCGATTAATAAAGTGAAATATGGTATTCACGCACAAAAAATAGGTACTGAAATAGGTTTGAAAGACGGCGATAATATTGTCGGTATTAATGATAAACCGGTTGCTTATTTTGATGATTTAAAACAATCTAAAGTGTTTTTGGATGCAGGGACATACTACAATGTTAAAAGAGGAGATTCTTCATTCAAACTAACAATGCCTTCTGATATTATCGATAAAGTTTCTGAAAAAAAGAATTCTTTCTTCGAATTGGCATTTCCTTGTTTTGTTGACAGTGTTTTGGCTAATTCTCCTGCTTCTAAAGCTGGTTTAAAAGCTGATGATAGAATTATTTCTCTAAATGATACCACAATTGACTATTTTCATCAGTTTTCACAAAGGGTTTCTTATTATGCTAACTCTGCAATTAAACTTAAAGTGATAAGAGGAAATGATACGATTAACGCTACAGCGCAGTTGAAAGAGGATGGAAAATTAGGATTTATGATTGCAGACGTTTATGTTAAAGATTACGAAAATTTTAAGTACAGTTTTACCCAAGCAGTTCCTGTGGGTATCAGCAAATCATACCAAACATTAGTTGACAATTTAAAAGGATTACAAAAGTTAGTGAGCGGTAAAGTTGATCCAAGAAAATCTATTCAAAGTCCAATTGGTATCGCAGCCATGTTCGGAGGTGAATGGGTTTGGTATCGTTTCTGGTTATTGACTGCCTTGTTGTCTTTGGTATTAGCGATTATGAATTTACTACCAATTCCAGCTTTAGATGGTGGTCACGTTGTGTTTTTGATTGTGGAAATGATAAAAGGGAAACCATTGAGTGATAAGTTCATGCATGTAATGCAAGTCATTGGAATGGTGTTATTACTTTCATTAATGGCTTTTGCATTTGGCAACGATATCCTGAAAATTTTCAATAAATAAGAAAGATTGATTATGGTACAATTGAATTTAAAAGACTATTTTAGCTTTTATGAATTCTTACCATCTTTTCAAATAGATTCCTCTGTGCTCAAGCGGAAATATATTGAATACAGTAAACAATTTCACCCCGACTTACATTTAGATGATATTCAGATGCAAACGGAGTTAATGCAATTGTCAGCTTATAACAACAAAGCATACAAAACACTAAAAGAAGATATTTCCCGTGCTCAGTATTTGGTGGATATAATGCATCTTTCAGAATCCAAACATGCCATTCAATTGCCTCAAGATTTTTTGATGGAGATGATGGATTTTAACGAGTTGATAGATGAACAAGCCATTGAGAAAACAGATTCATTCGGTTCATTGAACAACACATGTTTGGAACTTAAGGATCAAATAAAATCAGAAATCATTGAAAATGCCACCCAAGAACATTGGATGGCATTACAAATTTCGCTGTTAAAGTGGCGTTATATTGAACGTTTAGAATTTAGAATTCAAACTTTAAACTAATTTTTGCGGGCAATAGCGCGTTCTGCTGCTGCAACAACATCTTTCACATCTAAACCATATTTAGCCATTAATTGGTCAGGTGTTCCGCTTTCTCCAAAGGTGTCATTTACACCAACCATTTCAACTGGCAAAGGCATGTTTCTGCTTAACAATTGACAGATACTGTCACCCAAACCACCATTGTACATGTGTTCTTCTGCAGTAACTACACAACGGGTTTTACGTGCTGAATTTAATACGGCTTCGTTGTCTAATGGTTTAATGGTATGAATGTTTATCACTTCTGCACTAATGCCTCTTTCAGCCAAAGCTTGTGCGGCTTGGATGCTTTTCCATACCAAGTGACCTGTGCAGAAAATAGATACATCTGCTCCTTCAAAAATGGTTAATGCTTTACCAATTTCAAAAACTTGATTATCAGGTGTAAAAATCGGTACTTTCGGTCTTCCGAATCTTAAATAACAAGGCCCTACATAGTTTCCAATAGCAATAGTAGCCGCTTTGGTTTGATTGTAATCGCAAGGATTAATAACAACCATACCCGGTAACATTTTCATCATGCCAATGTCTTCTAATATTTGATGGGTTGCACCATCTTCCCCTAAAGTTAGACCGGCATGTGAAGCACATATTTTTACATTTTTGTCACTGTAAGCAATACTTTGACGGATTTGATCATACACTCTACCTGTACTAAAGTTCGCAAAAGTACCCGTAAAAGGAATTTTACCTGCAGTAGCTAATCCAGCAGCAACGCCCATCATATTAGCTTCGGCAATTCCTATTTGAAAAAAACGTTCAGGGAATTCTTTTTTAAAAGCATCCATTTTCAAAGAACCTGTTAAGTCTGCGCACAATGCCACGACTTGACTGTTCTGTTTGCCAATTTCTAATAAACCTGCTCCAAATCCTGAGCGAGTATCGTTATTTCCTAATATTTCTATTGTTTGCATTTATATGTTTATTTCTGTTATTGTTGCTGAGGTAATGGTAAATTCTTTTTCGAAGGTATAAATGGTTCTAGTTTCCGGTTTGTTTCTGCCAATTATAAAATACTTGCCAGGTTGCATGGTTATTAATTGAAATGAGGCATCGCTGATGTCTGCAACCCATTCTGGTTTACCATTTTTGTATTGATAGATCGCTACTACTAAGTCGCGTGTTTTATTGATTTGTAATCGTCCAGGTTGTGGAATTTCTATTAAAGTGGTTTTGTTTTCACTCACATTTACACTGTCCAAATAGATTCGGGGAGTACTCAAAATTTCGATATCATACGCTCCAGTTAAATATCTTTTGGTGGTATTATATGGATGAGCGTATATGGTGTTAGGTTTGTTGTGAACACTAACCACTGCTTTTAAATCAATATAATTGGTTTTTCCTGTGCATACAAAATTGATATGTCCTTGTGAAGCATCTATTGCAACGGTATTATGTCTCCCCGGAATTAATTCAATATTGTTTTTGTAAATAGCAGGTAAGGTATGAACCACGATATTGTATTTTCTTAATGGGTCTAAAAACAAAGTATCAGGAACGCCTCTGCCATTCATGGTGTGTTCGTAGTTGTGTAATAGTTTTTTAGATGAAGCATCATAAATACTCATCAATACATTCGTTTCTACTGGACGAAGCTGCTTGTCAAGCAAATTGATTTGACAACTGGTCGCATTCATAGCTTGGGAAACAACTACACCAATTACTGTTTGGAATTCCTTTTCAGTATTGGCATCATAATAATTGCCTACACAATTGAAATTCAGTTTAAATTGTTCATTTGAACCTAAACCAATAATAAAAGGCTGAAGGAAAATGCCTTTCTTTTGGAGTGCTTGTGAAATAGTGCAGGGATCACCTGAACATTCTTCCAAACCATCCGTTATAATGATAATGAGGTTTCTGTAGCCTTTAACTGTAGGGAAATCCTTTTCACTTTCTTGCAAAGAATAGGCAATTGGAGTCCATCCTTTAGGAACCAAACTGTTGATTCTCTTTTTCATTATCACTGTGTTGTTTGGAGCAAAAGGAACTTCAAGTTTGGAATCTTTACAGTCTTTTAAGTTAGCCGTTTGTTGATGCCCATATACTCTAAGGGCCAATTCTACATTTTTAAAAGAAGATAAACTATCAATAAGCTTTATAGCCATTTTTTTGGCAACTGCTATTCTTGTAGAATTTTCTATAGGTGCAGTCATACTTCCTGAAGCATCAAAAATCAGGAGAATGCGCGTTTTTTGTTCAGTTTGAGCGTTTACCGTTAAAACACTAAATAGTAAAAAGAGATATGTCAGCTTTTTTATCATTATATTAGTTAACGCTGTTTTGAATTATTTATTTAATAATCTCCCAACGTTTCAGGTAATTGATTCAAAGCACGTGCCAATTGTTCATCATTTGGAGGAATACCATGCCATTCATGACTTCCCATCATGAAATCAACACCATATCCCATTTCGGTTTTCATTAATATTACACATGGACGATCAGAGTTCAATGCTTTAGCTTCTTTGTTGCAAGCGATAATTTCTGACATATTATTGCCATTCATTTCCAAAACATTCCAACCAAAAGCTTCGAATTTAGATCTCAATTCAAAAAAGCCCATGATGTCTTCCACACTACCATCTATTTGTTGTCTATTAAAATCGATAGTCGCGATGATATTATTTAGTTTTTTGTGGGCAGCAAACATGATCGCTTCCCAGTTTTGTCCTTCTTGTAATTCACCATCACCCATGTTTACATAAACATAAGCTTTGTCATTATCCATTTTTTTGGCCAATGCAATACCGGTTGCCACACTAAGTCCTTGTCCCAAAGAGCCTGAAGCAATGCGAACGCCTTCCAAATGATCGTGAGTAGTGGGGTGACCTTGTAGTCTGGAATTTAACTTTCTGAAAGTTGCCAATTCACTTACAGGGAAATAGCCGCTTCGGGCCAAAACACTATAAAATACTGGACTGATATGCCCATTTGACAAAATGAAAACATCTTCATCTTTTGCCTCTTGGGTAAAGTTATCGGGTTGATGATTCATGATTTCAAAATACAAGGCAGTTAAATAATCGGCACAACCTAAAGAGCCGCCTGGGTGACCGCTTTGTACAGCGTGAACCATTCTTACTATATCGCGCCTAACTTGAGATGCAATGCTTTCTAATTCCTGAATACTTGGCATATGGTTTTATTATTGGTGCAAAAATTCAATTATTTATCGAGAAATAAAACCCCTATTTTGATTATTTATAAACCACTATTAAACGAGATTGTTAATTGTAAATGAATCAGCATCTTTTAAAACAGGAAATTCAATTCTGTATTGTTTCAAAGACGCTTTGTTTAAATTGAATTGGTAGGTTTTGTCTTCGTTGCCAAACCCAATTTCTTCGCCCATGTAATTGATAATCCCAGAATTACCAACGTGATTGACCCCATTTCCATCTGCTCCTAAACGATTGCAAGACACTACATAGCATTGGTTTTCTATTGCTCGGGCTTTTAATAAAGTTTGCCAAGCATAGTTTCTTTTTTCGGGCCAATTGGCCACATAAACCATTAAATCGTAATTTTCTGTGTTTCTAGAAAAGACAGGAAAACGCAAATCATAACATATTTGTGGACAAATACGCCAACTTTTATAGTCTATGATTAATTTGGTATTTCCATGACTGTAATACTTGTTTTCTTCACCAGGAGAGAACAGGTGTCTTTTGTGGTAAAATTGTGGGGCTTTATTGGGTTCTTGAAATACAAAGGTGTTGTAATAAAAGTCACCTTCCTTATACATCAAACTTCCACCAATAGCAGCATTGCACTGAACCGACATTTCTTTTAACCATTTTAACCCCTTTTGAGTTGACTCTTCTGACAGTGATTCGGGATTCATACTAAATCCTGTTGTAAACATTTCTGGTAAAATAATTAAATCACACTCCTTTATTACACTCAATTTATCTGTAAAGTGTTTCAAGTTTTCATCTATAGATTCCCAAAACAAGGTGGTTTGCACCACAGCTATGTTTATAATTTGCATAAAATATCGAGTGCTTTATTTAAGGTTTCCTCTTTCTTGGCAAAGCAGAAACGCAACACATGGTGGTCAGTTTTTCTTTTATAAAATGCAGAAACAGGAATACTAGCCACTTTGTGTTCACTGATTAAGGATTGCGCCATTTCGAAATCCCCTTTATCGCTCAATTTATCGTAAACAATAGATTGAAAATAACTACCACTACAATCCAACAGTTTGAAAGAGCTATTTTTTAATCCCGTTCTGAACAAGTCGCGCTTTTGTTGGTAAAAATTTGACAATTCAAGGTAATAAGATGGCTGATCAAGTATGGCGCTGTAGGCATGTTGAATAGGAGTGTTTGCGGCAAAGCTCAAAAACTGATAAACCTTTCTGATTATAGCAGTAATGTTTTCAGGGGCAAGCAAATAGCCCATTTTCCAACCTGTTGTATGGTAGGTTTTGCCAAACGAGGAAACAATGATACTGCGTTGTGCCAAATGGGGGTAACGCGCCACGGATTGATGTTCAAAGCCATCAAAAATAATATGTTCGTATACTTCATCGCTCATTACCAATGCATCTGATCCATTGATTAGTTTTTCTAACTTTCGCATGTCCTCAGCACTGAGTATAGCGCCTGAAGGGTTGTGAGGGGTATTTATAATAATGAGTTTAGTTCGAATGTTAAATAGTTTTTTGAGTTGTTCCCAATCAATTTTATATTCAGGGAACAGCATTTCATACACAATGGCTTTACCGCCTGCAAGTTCAACTGCAGGGATATAACTATCATAGGCAGGTTCTATAATGATGACTTCATCATTTTCCTTTATTAAAGCTTGTATGGTGGTGTATATGCCAGCTGTAGCCCCCGGAACGATGGTTATTTCCGTTTCGGGATTGTATTTTGCTGAGTATAGGTTTTCTGTTTTTTCAGCTATTTTTTCTCTAAGGCTCATCAAACCGGGCATAGGTGCATACTGGTTGAACCCATTATTTATTGCATTATTGACTAATTTTTTGAGATCATCGGAACAATCAAAGTCAGGAAATCCTTGTGCTAAGTTGATAGCATTGTGTTGATTGGCCAAATTCGTCATGACTGAAAAGACTGAATTTCCAATATTGGGAAGTTTATTATTGAGGTGTCCTTCGAATTTCACTTGAGCAAACTTACAATCTTTTTTTAATTTTTCAACAAAGAAGTAAAAATGGTAATTGAGTTTGATATAGATTGATAGACAAATAGGAGAGCGTGAGATTATTTTAAAATTTTATTTTTTGAGTTTGTTTTTTTTATCTACTTTTGCAGTCCTTTAATAAAAAGTAAGGACTCGTAGCTTAATTGGATAGAGCATCTGACTACGGATCAGAAGGTTGGGGGTTCGACTCCCTCCGAGTTCACTCTAAGGGAAAGCACACCAAATTCGGTGTGCTTTTTTTGTGGAATAAATGAAGCTATTAGTTGTACTTTGTATTTTGTGAATTACTTCATTTAATTTAAGAGTTCTATAATTTCTTCCTTTTTTTAAAAAATAATACTTTAGACATTTCAGACAATGAGATTAAAAAATATTAATTTTGTCGTTCAATAATGTAAAAATGATAAAACCATTATCTACTAAATTCCTATTAATGTTCGCTTTGATTTTTGTTGTAATGAACAGCTTTTCACAAGATTGTGAGCAGGTAAAAAGTTATTATGCCAAGAAAAAATTTCAAATGATCACCTATTTATTTGATAACAACATTCCTTTGTCATTGGTCGACGAAAGAATTTTGAATTCTCCCTGTATAGACTATTACATTCTGGCTTTAGAGAAAACTAAAAATTATAATAATTTATTCAAGGTTTCCGATGCTATTGCAAAATCTTCAAATAGAAAAAACGTTCAGTTCCCTGACTCAGTCAATAGTGCCATTATATCTAGTTATAAATATGCAAATCAGGCGGGTATCAATATTTATGATTTGGGTAATATAACCAGGTGGATATTGTCAAAAAATGAATTGAATAAAAATATTCTTTCAGAACTATTTCATTTCTATAAAAAAAATCGTTCAGATCTTAACATTTATGGCTCTCATTCAGCTTTTTTGACCAATGCAGCGAGGATTTATATTTGGAATTACGGCGTCAATGATCAACTTTCACTTGAAATGTTTGATATGCTAAATTCTGTTTACAAGCAATCCGCTTCAGGAAAATTCTTTCCTTATGAAGTATCAACAAAAGAAGAGTATGATAACGCAGTGAAAAATGGTTTCATCCAGGCCAAAGATTACAGTGTGTTGAATTTGGGTTCAAACTTTGATTTTTCAGATGTTCCACAGTATGCAAATCGATTGCAACAGGATCAAAAAACAATGCTTGAATGGTTTAAAATAGAAGAGAAGATTGAAAAAGTGAAAGCAGAAAAATTGGATTTTTATTACCAATATTTCTTAAAAAACCATCACTACTACAAAGCAGCACTTGCCTATTATTATAAGTTCAAAAAAGAACCACATGTGAAAGAAGATTATAAGGCCTTTTACAGTGTTTTATCAAAGATACCTTCTGAAATGTTTCCAGAAGCAAATAAAATTTTTCAATCGACTTTGGATGAATTTTATGAGTCTAATAAAAACAGTTGCGCTTTTCAGCGTGATTACATCTCACTCTTGACTGATACTAAGCAGTTCGGAAAGGGTATCATTCATATTAATCAAATCAAGAACGAATTCGGTGAATGTTTAAACTGGGATTCCATACTTCTTGAGTTCAGAATCTCCAAAATATTCAATCTCGTTGATGTTTCTCAAGATCCATTAAAAGTCTTTCAAACTTCTATAAATGAAAAAATACCTTTCAATCGAATTAATGATCAATTGAAATTTTTTGTTCCTAATATTAAGTCAAAAACTTTAGGTGAATTATTCTTTTCCCTTGACAAAAAGTATCCTGAATACCAAGATTCAATATGGTGGGGCTTCTGTGATCATTTATTTCCAATGACCTCATTTAATGAAAAAGAATTGAATCAATTTCTTTTGATTTACAAAAAATTGAAAATGCGTGAGATGGTTGACCAAGTATACTATGCCCTTTGGTATGGCAAATCCCATGATGAAGTATTGGACGCAATAAGATCCAAAAAAATATCAAAAAATGCAGGTTGGCAAATAATTGGGGAGTATGGAATCTATTATTACTCTGAGAGTGAAAGCCGTAATTCAGCTGAAACAAAGAAAACCTCTCTTAATCTCTTGAAACAAGCAGCAGCTTATTTTCCTGAAGATGGTGAATTACAGAAACATATTGGACATTGTCTTTTCTTACTTGGACGATCATCGGAAGCTCAACCCTATTACAAACGTGCCAATGCATTGGGGGCTAACATGACTGATGTTGGTGCTTTAGGAGGTAAGGGTGTTCGAACTGGTTCTAGAGGAGGTAAGTACAATTTCAAAATAAGTCCAGGTACTGTGAATAGCCAAGAACCATAATTAACTTTAGCTACTTTTTTTCCTTATCCTCACATCTTACGCATCGATTCCTAAAATTGAAAAACAACTCATATACAACAACTCTATATGAGTTATTGAATGTTATTTATGGCTTTAAAGACATTTAAATACCATTTTTTACTATTGTCTGAATTTGATTTTTTTTAATTATATCTTTCAACGGACAAAAAACAACCATATTTGGGATAAAAAGGTTTGAAAATAGGTCTTAGTCATTCATATGTGATTAACTATTAATAATCGTGAAGGCTTTTTTTATGAATTGTTTTTATACTATTTGTTTTGCTAACTTTAAATAGTTTAGTTTATAAAATGGATTTTGTCAAAAAAAACTTGATGATAATGACAATAATCAAAGAGCAACAGCCACAATTCAATACAAAGTAGAGTAATCTTTTTTTGCAAGTATAATTGCCAAAATTGGTTACATTACAAATTCCCAAAAGCAATTTTTAAATTATTTACTAAAGAA
>JBILJV010000102.1:0-5106 GCA_044377005.1 Bacteroidia bacterium | reverse complement strand
TCTTGCAAAAATACCAGCTAAAACATAATTGATTGCAGACAAAGGTTTGAAAAAACTAACGAAATTTGAGGCCTTTAATATCTGACCATAAGCCCCTAGCTTAAAACCAATATCATTTAATTTATACCTTGACTCACTTTCTGTAACCTCTATTAAAAATGAGGTTTTATCTCTAGTTGGGGCATAAAATCCTTCACTTTCTCTATAAAAAACAATTCGACATCTAGCATTGAGAAAACCATTTTTCAAGCACAACCATTCCAAATGTTCTGTAAAATAAGCTAATGTCCATTTGTCACTTAAAGGTAAATGAAACAATTTAGAAGCTCTTAATATTCTATCATAATGCAATTCAATTAGTTGTGGTTTTTTGTTCAGGATTTTAATACTTTCAAAAAATCCATCACCGTATTTATAAATACGGCTGGATGCATTGAAAAGCTTATCATCTGAGTGCGTCAGTACTCCATTATAACTGATTAACATGTAACAAAAGTAAAAAAAAAATTCAAATTAATTCAACATGAGTAGATTTATTTAAAAATTTAATAATTAAAGTATATTTGTAAAATGAAAATAAAGTTACCAATTTTATTGTCCTTGTTTTTTATTGTTACCATTACTAAATCACAGAATACAAACGATACTATTACATTCCCATATTGGATAAATATGATGCAAGATAAAAATGTCAATTTTTATCAAACACAAAGAGCTTTTAATTTGTATTGGCAAAATAAAACAATTGAGAAAGGGAGTGGATGGAAAGCTTTTAAAAGATGGGAGTGGATGGCTGAAAGATCAATTGATAGTTTGGGTAATTTTCCTGACGTGATTTCTCAATTGAATCAATTAAATCAAATGATTAAAGATGACGAAAATCGTTTTAAATACAGAACTTTTGGATTAGGACCTGGAAATGTTTCTTGCAAAACACAAGGTGATTGGAAAGAATTTGGACCTATTTACATTCCTACTAATAATACTGGTCAAATCAATGGAATGGGTCGATTAAATGCAGTTGCAATTCACCCTAAAGACTCAAATATTATTTTTGCTGGAGCCTGTGCAGGAGGCATTTGGAAAACAATAAATGGAGGTTTAACTTGGTCCGTTTACTCTGATTCTTTACCTACTCTTGGTGTTTCATCAATTACCTTCGATCCAATCAATACTGATACTATGTACATGGGTACAGGTGATAGAGATGCCGGTGATGCTGCAGGATTTGGAGTGTTTAAATCAACAAATGGCGGCAATACTTGGTCAATAAGTAATTCTGGAATGGGAAACAGAACCGTTGGAAAACTAATTGTAAGTCCCACAAATCCAAGTATTTTACTTGCTGCCACCAATAATGGCATATACCGTTCTACTAATTACGGTTCCAATTGGACTCAAATTACTTCTGCTACTGGTAACTTTAAGGATATTATTTTTAAGCCAAATAATCATAATGTTGTTTATGCAACTAGGGATGGACTATTGTTTCGTTCAACCGACAATGGCGTAAGTTTTTCAAATATTACTACTGGACTACCAACAACTTCAGTATCTAGAGGAGTTATTGATGTTAATAAAAATATGCCTAATTTGGTTTATTTTTGGTTAGCAAATGGAAGTGTAAATAGAGGTTTTTATCTTTCTAGAGACAGTGGGACTACCTTTAGAACGCAATCAACAACTCCGAATCTTCATGACTATTCTACCAATGGAAGCGGAACAGGTGGTCAAGCTTGGTATGACAAAGACATGGTAACTGACCCGAGTAATCCTGCTATAATTTATGTTGGCGGTGTTAATATTTTTAGATCGGATGACACCGGAAGAACTTGGAACATAGCCGGTTATTGGGTTAATAAAATTCATGCCGATCAACATGAATTGATTTCATGTCCAAAAACGAATAGAATTTTTGCTGCTAATGATGGAGGACTTTATTTTACAAGGGACAAAGGTGTTAATTGGATTCCCGTAAAAAGCGGATTAGCCATTGCGCAAATTTACAAAATGGATTGCTCTAGAACTCAAAAAGATATCTTAATTAATGGATATCAAGACAATGGAACTGCCAATTTTAATAAAGGATGGTACACTACAAGAGGTGGTGATGGAATGGATTGCGCAATTGACCAAACAGACAATCGATACAGCTATGGTGAATTATATTATGGTAGTATTTTCAGAGTTTTTGGTGTGGGTACTCAAGCAACTATTGCAGCTAATGGTACTAATGGGATTAATGAAGATGGTGCATGGGTAACGCCATTTACCTTAAGAGAAGGGTCAGGAAATACCATGTATGTTGGTTATAAAAACATTTGGAGAAGTACAAATATTAGAAATAATCCGCCAACTTGGACTAGAATATCAAATAATTTAGGAGGAACAAATACTTCAAATTTCAATAAAGTTGAAAGCAATATTGCCAATTCTGATATTCTTTATGCAGGTAGATCTAATGGCACTTTGTACAGAAGTGATGATATCAATGCAACAACTCCAACTTGGACTTCTATAACTCAACCTATTTCTGGCGTTGTAAATGCTATTGAAACTGATCCTAAAATACAAAATGCGGTTTATATTGGGATTGGAACTCGTGTTTACCGTTCTTTAAACAAAGGAACATCATGGACGCAAGTGGCTTCTAATTTGTCACATAATGTTAATTGTATCTTATTAGACACTTCTAATTCCAAAAAGGGAATATATGTTGGTACAAATGGTGGAGGCATTTGGTACACAGATACAACAATCAATTTTTGGAAATATTATGCCAAAGGATTGCCCAATTCTGTAAGGGTAACTGATATTAAATTATATTACGACAATTCAAAACTGTGTAAAAACCATATCCTTTATGCCTCAACTTATAACCGTGGAAATTGGTTTGGCCCTGTTTTAAATGATGGAGTAGACAAGCCAATTGCTAGAATCAATGCCTATGATTCAGTTTTGTGTTTTAAGTCAACATTAAATTTAACAAGTGATGCTTGTAATGTACCAGGAAGGTATAAATGGGAATTTAGTTCTAATCAATATCAGTTTGTAAATGGAACAGACTCTTTTAGTAGAAATGTATCCGTAAAGTTCAATTCTAAAGGCAATGTTTCTTTTAAATTTATGGCAGAAAATTGTGTTGGTATTGATACATTAATCGGTTCTGTTCTAATTGGAGATACCGTTGTTTCTCCTACTTGTATTCCAACTACTACCAACTCTTTTGCTGGGTTAGGAATATACAAAGTCAATATGAACGGAACAGAAAATATTTCAGGTGGAAGAGTGCCAGAAGGTGGTTATGTCGATTTTTCTTGTGGAAAGGTTTTTAAAGTAAAAAGAGGGAAAAAATACATTCTGGATGTTGAAACTGGGGCTCTTAATAATGAACAAGTTAAAGCTTTTATTGATTTTAATAATGATGGAGATTTTACAGACGCAGGTGAACTTGTTTATCAACCTGCCGCTGCTTTGTTGAGCCATTCCGACACCATCACTATTCCACTTAATTCTACAATTAATAAAATCATTAGATTTAGAATAAGAAGTGACTTTAGTTCATTGGGAACAAATCCTTGTTCTAATCTCAACTATGGCCAAACAGAAGATTACGGTATTATTATAGTAGATTCAATTATTCCTAAATTTAAATCTAATAAAGTTATAGTTTGTAAAGACAATCAATTACTTTTTTCAGATTCTACAGAAAGTTTAGGATTTAGCTATTTGTGGGATTTTGGCTCAGGAGCAATCCCTGCTACATCAAACACAAAAGGTCCTCATTCTGTAAAATATAACAGCCCAGGATATAAAAAAATTAGCCTCACAATTGATGGATTTAAAACTATAAAAGACAGCTTTATAATGGTGAGCGAAGTTCCTAAAACTGCTTTGAATTTTACTTTGGGTGATTCATCTCTGTGTGAAAAGGAATCATTTAAATTGTCTGCTATTGACATGAACAACACTGCTACTAATTTCAAATGGTCCATAAACTCAATTGTTAATACCGACTCAACAAGCAAAACTTTTTCTAAACGAAATGTATCTATACCAGATTCAGGAACTTATCAATTAGTTGCTTCTAATCAATATTGCAGTGATACAAGTTCGAGAGTTATTAAAATTAATCCTCATCCTTTGGTCAACTTTAATATGAATGATACCAATCAATGCTTAAGTGGTAACGTATTTCAAATGACTAACAATTCTTCGATTTTGTCGGGGAATATGAATTACAATTGGAGTTTTGGTGATTTGACTCAATCTACTTTACAAAATCCAAATAAAACTTATTCTACTTTTGGTGCATATAAAATAAGTTTAATTGCAAACTCCAATTTCCAATGTATTGATTCTATTTCAAAGTGGATTGTTATAAATGAAAATGCAAAATTAGATTTCACATTTAATCAAAATTCGGCTTGTTATAAAAGTCATGAAATGGCTATTAATAATTTAACAAGTATTTCCAATGGAACGTTTAACACACTTTGGAGTTATAGGGATGGAACATCTGACACAGCATTTCAACCTAAAGCTAAGAAATATTCCAATTATTCTTTAAATAATGCTATAAAACTTAAGGTAATCACCAATTTGGGGTGTGCAGATAGTTTAACCAAAAACTATACATTATTAGCATCTCCTTCAGCAAGTTTTAATGTTAATAGTTTCAATCAATGTTTGTCTGATAATCAATTTAATTTTACAAATACTTCAACTATCGCTAATGGTAATTTCAATTCTCTTTGGAATTTTGGTAACTCCATTAGCTCTTCATTGAGAAATCCATCTTACATTTATTCAAAAGATTCTGTCTATGATGTTAGTTTGATTGTAACAAGCAATATGGGTTGTAAAGACACTATTATTCAACAAATTAATGTATTACCAATGCCAAAAGTTGTTATAAATACTTCTGATACATTAAGATGTTTACTAGACAACAACTTTACATTAAATAGTAATTCTACGATTAAATATGGTTCATTATCAAACATTTGGAAGTTTGGTGATGGCGATACAAGTTCGCAAAAAACTATAAATAAGGTCTATTCAAATGAGGGAACATATAAACTTAAATTAATAGAGCAATCCAAC
>JBILJV010000101.1:0-5120 GCA_044377005.1 Bacteroidia bacterium | reverse complement strand
CAACTGAAAGTGATTCCATTGGAGGAATATCGGCACCTGTAATTACACTTTGTTCGCTCTCATCTACAAGGCCCACTTTTTTAGCAATATTAAGTGCGGTTAAAGGATGGTCGCCTGTAATCATTACAATTTTTATTCCGGCCTTTCTGCACAAAAGCATAACCTCTTTAATATCCATACGGGGTGGATCCAAAAATCCAATCATCCCAACAAATACAAGTGAATTTAAATAATCTTCTTTGTTTATTTCATTTTCCTCTCTAAATGCAAAGCCCAGTACGCGCAGTCCATCTGTCGCCATTTTTTCAGCTTCTGAGTGAATTATTTTTCTTTTTTCATCACTAAGTTCGGTTATGGTTGAATTAGTTTGCACTTTACTGCATTTTTTTAGCAGATGCTCAGCTGAACCTTTTGCTGCAACAAAATAGCCCTCCCTGCTTTTATGCAGAGTTCCCATCATCTTGGTTTCAGAACTAAAGGGAGTCTCGTCAATTCTTTCGAATTGCATTTTTAACTCATCGGAAGATGTACCCGATGAATTTGCAAGTTGAAGAAGACTTATTTCTATTGGGTCACCCACTAGTTCTGTTTCGCCATTTTCATCTTTCGTGAAAGCATTATTGCATAACGCACCCACTAATCTTAATTTATGAAATGCCAATTTACTTTTATATACGTCCCCATTTTCAAAACTCAACACATTGTTGTTAATAGAAGCCTTCACTGTTTCTTCTTGAAAAGAAATGGTATCAACATATATTTTATTTTCTGTAAGCGTACCGGTTTTATCTGTCAATATCACATTTGTACTACCTAAAGTTTCTACAGCAGATAATTTTTTAACAATGGCATTACGTTTAGCCATCAGTAGCATACCATAGGATAATGCTACTGTAGCTACAATTGGAAGACCTTCTGGAAAGGCAGCTACCGCTAGAGCAATGGAAGTTTCTAAGATCAATAACCAGCTTTTGCCCTGTATAAACCCGGTAATGGCAAAAACGGATGTTAAGGCCAATGTTATCCATATTAGCTTTTTACTAAGAATTTGTATCTGGATATCAAGAGGCGTTTCTTGTTCTTCTGAACTTTCTACTAATGTAGTGATGATACCTAATTGAGTGTGCTTGCCGGTTCCTGTAACAACCGCTTTTCCATTTCCATTGGTTACCGAAGTGCCTTTAAACACCATGTTTGATCTATCGCCGATTACAGTTTCCTTTAAAAGTTTTTCAGTATTCTTTTCTGTTGGAAGCGACTCTCCTGTAAGGGAAGACTCATCACACTGTAATTCGTTCGATTCTATCAGTCTTGCATCTCCAGGAATTATATCGCCTGCGTCTAACAATATGATATCTCCAGGAACAATTTTTTCAGAAGGTATTTCCCGAATTTTTTTATCCCGAATAACTTTTGAAAACGTGACATCCATTTCCTTTAATGCTTTCATGGAATTGCGAGCCTGCAACTCCATAAAAAATCCAATAAGGGCATTTATCAATATTACAGCCAAAATCGCCATTGCTTCAATATAATGTTGAAAGTAAAGTGTAACAGTTGCTGCAAAAAGTAATAGATAAACTATCGGGCTTTTGAATTGCATAAAGAACATCAGTAAAACGCTCTTCTGCTTTTTAGTTTCATAAATATTTAAACCAAATTCTTTTGTTCGATTTTCTGCTTCCGATTGATTTATTCCGTCTCTTGGATTTGTTTGAAATTCAAGTAAAATTTCTTCTACTGAAAAAGCATGAGACTCTGCTAATGGATATTTGATTTTTATTCTCATTGTTGGACTGTTAGGGTTACTGTAACTGTAAATGCCAGTTCATTCTGTTATTGCTTTACTTTTTAATGAATAGATAGGCCATAAGTGCCATGTATAGAAGGGTGATGATAAAAGTATCAAGGCTTAAAAGCCATAGTTGTTTTTTCCTTGGTTTAAAAAGTAGTCCTAAGCCCACTATAGCAGTCATAATGATAGTAACAAATATCGATAATAAATGAGAGGATGAA
The DNA here is from genome assembly GCA_044377005.1 of Bacteroidia bacterium. Lineage (GTDB taxonomy): Bacteria > Bacteroidota > Bacteroidia > NS11-12g > UBA955 > JABMMZ01. The sequence goes on along the minus strand of JBILJV010000101.1, from coordinate 3,104 downwards.
ATGGCATTAAATAAGGAGCCTTCACGATAAAAAACATCATCGATGGCGAGTATAAACATATTAAACACATTGCTGCCCAATAAATTTCCAACAGCCATATCCAAGGAGCCCATCCGTAAAGCAGCTAATGAAACTACTAATTCGGGTAAAGATGTGGCGGCCGCAATAAATACAGTGCCGAAAAATGAATTGCCCAAGCCAGTGTATGTTGCAATATGCTCACCAAAATAGGGAAGAAATATAGCTGCACCAATTACGATTAAGGCATGAAGCGAATAGCCCCCAATAACTTTTTTTAGGTCGGCAGAATTGGAAGATGTTTGAAGAATTTCCAATTGCGGAGATTCAATCAAAGCGGTATGTTCATAATTAAAAATCCCCCAAATAGAGCCTAAATAAATTCCAAATAGAACAAAAGAAAAACTGCTTATCCATAAAATAGTAGGTATTTCATCCAACAAATAAATTGCCATCCCTGCCACCGTTAATAAAATAATTCCGAAAATAGCTGCTACTATATGACTTGGTTTAACCATTGAAAAAAGAGGTTGTTTCAATCGGGCGTCCAGTATCGAGAGTATCAACAGATTAAAAATGCAACTGCCAAAAATATCTCCGGCTGCAAGGTCTGGTGCCTTAACAATTGCAACAGAACTAATACCTGTAATTAACTCAGGCAAAGAGGTAACAGACGCCATTAGTATAAGACCCACCCATGCTTTTCCCATTCCTGTTAGCTCAGCAATCTGATCTCCGTAATAAGAAAGTTTGGTTCCACTATAAATAATTACAGCAGCGCAAACAGCAAAACCTATAATATTTATATATAAATTATCCATGTTGATTCTTTTTTAAAGGTGTTTTAAGTAATAAATCAATTGGTTTTAAACCGTCAATGTGCCCGGAAATAATTTTTAAAATAGCTGCAAATGGGAGAAACAAAATCATTCCGGAAAAACCCCATAGTAATCCGCCTAAGAATATAGCTGTAATGGAAGCAAACGCATTAATACCCAATTGCTTTCCAATAATATAAGGAGAAATAATATTTCCCTCCAAAAATTGAACAATTGAAAATACTCCTATCACCCCTAAAGGATACAAACCATTTCCTTTCTCAATCCAAACCATTGATACAGGTATAATTGAACTAATTAATATGCCAACATACGGAATAATAGTCATTAAGGCTGATGTCATCCCAAATAGGATGGCATGTTCTACGCCTAAAATTAAGAGGCCAATGCTATTTAAAACTCCAACTATAAAATAAACCAACACCATCCCCTTTATATAATTAAAATACACTTTAATGGTTTCAGACAATATTTTAGGTAAGTTTTCCTTATATTTTTCGCTCAAAAAGGAGCCAATAAATCGCACCAACAGTACTCTATAATAAAGAATTAACATTGTATATATAGGAATAATAATAAGATTAAAAAGTGTTTCTGAAGCAATAGAAAATGATCCTGAAACAACTCTCCCAAAGTTGGAAACTAAATTTTTACCTGTGCTTGTAACTAAACTATTCTGTTCAGCCACTGATAAGCCTAAAGTGGTATCAACCCATTTTTGGGCATCTATTAGAAGTTGGTTCAACTTAATCGTTAATTCAGGGACCTCCTTATTAATAGCATTGAGCTGCCATACAAATATTAAAACTATGGTAAAGAAAATTAACGCTACAAAAAGGATTGAAATAAAAATCGCAATAGGTTTAGGGATTTTTTTATTTTCTAGCTTTTTACATATAGGATAAACAATTAATGCTATCAATAATCCAAAAGAGAGTGGTATTAGAAACCCTTTGAGTATCATTAATAACCCAATTATTAATACAATTAGAAACAGTGGTTGTGTTATTTTTTCAATTTTTACCATTGTAGATTTGAATTTTATTTTAAACTATTATCCGTATGGAAATTTAACCTATGTTTTTTTTATCCCTATATCTTTTCACTACAAATTTAGTTGTAAAGTAAGCTACCACACTCAATAAACCACTTACAATCAGCGAGCCTATTAAAAGTAGTATTCCGGTATCACCTAAATTTTCTTTCCAGTTTTCAATGTTATATTCAATTTTTCTGCCTAATACAATTGAGCCTATTTTATAACTTAATACCATAAAAAATGGACTTGTAAAAGGATTTGAAACTACACTTAAAGCTAAGGCTGCGATTAAATTAAATTTAAAGAATTTGCCTAATAAAACAACTAATGGCATGCCAAAACCAAACATTGGGAAAACACTTATAAATGTGCCAATAGCGGCTCCACATGAAATTTCTTCGGTACTAGCTCTTGCCCTTGCAAGCTTTATAAAGAAAAGTTTCAATTTTCTCGCGATGCTTATTTTCTCCATCTTAGTTTAGTTTTAATAAGCGTTTGTGAGGAATATATGTAGCAATTATTAATGCAATACGAATTAATCGATACGCCAGCCAATTTATAAACTTAGTGAATACTCCATTCCTTGTTATATGTGTTTCAAGTGTGATGTTGTTACATTGATTTAAAACATTGATTAAATGAACAGAAAGATTTTTTGAAAATTCCTCTGAATTTATTTCTGCATTCATTTCAATGCTTGCATAAGAGCTTAAATGATTCAAATTAAAAGAGCCAATGGTTGCCCACTTGCTATCAGCAACTGCTAATTTCCCGTGCAAAACAGATTTGTTCCATTCAAACAATTCAATTCCCTGCTTTAAGAGTGATGAATAAAGATAATTAGTTGCTCGCATTACAATTGGCAAATCAGAAACTCCTGACAAAATTATTTTAATTTTCACTCCTCTTTTTGCTGCTTTTTTTAATGCGTTTGAGAGCCTTCTGCCGGGTAAAAAATAACTCCCCACAATAATTACTTCTTTATTCGCTTTTTGTAAAGCATTTATATAGGAGTTGCAAATTTCGTTTTTTTGCTTAAGCCAGTCATTGCGAAGAATTTTAACGGATGTTTCATTCGTATTATAAAAGTTACATTGTATTTTTTCTTTATTAGTTCTAATCTTTTTCAGATAAATATCTTTACATAATTGTTGAAGCGGCGCGCCAATTGAAGTTCCTTCAATTTTTACTGCATAATCAAGCCAAGG
>JBILJV010000100.1:0-5146 GCA_044377005.1 Bacteroidia bacterium | reverse complement strand
GAGGGGAGTCGCCAAATAAACTGATAGGTACTCATTTAGGACCCATTAACGGTTTTTTACAGCCATAGTCAATCGGCTGATGTGAACCAACTGACCGGCTTGATTTTCAATTTTTATTTCCCAAACTTGGGTAGTGGATCCAATGTGGTGCGGCTTGGCAATGGCATACACCCAATCGCCTTCCATTACCGGACGCAAGTGGTTGCCATTTAAGTCGAGCCCTAGTGCCACAAATTTAGTTCTATCAAACACCAGGTTTGCCGCCATACTTCCTACACATTCACACAATGCCAAACTAGCGCCACCATTCAACATTCGCAATGGTTGAACTGTTTTTTCATTCACAGGCATTTTGGCTTTTAAAAAGTCATCGCCCAGTTCAATGAACTCAATACCTAAATACTCTACCATAGTATTTTTACAGTAGTCATTTAACCATTCTAGTTTTATATTTGTGGTGTCAAAAAATATGGAAGCCATCTCAATCAATAATAGCGCAAATATAAACAAAACGATTTACTTAATCAGACATGGTGAAACCGATTTCAATAAAAAAGGCATTATACAAGGGAGTGGTATTGATAGTCATTTAAACGAGAAAGGACATCAACAAGCTGAATTGTTTTACAACAAATACCAAACTATTCCATTCGACTGTGTTTATACCTCCTTACTTAAACGCACCCATCAGTCGGTCGCTTCGTTTATTCAGAAGCACCCTCACAAGGCGATAGCAGAACTAAATGAGATTAATTGGGGAATAATGGAAGGCGTGGAACAAACCCCTGAGAGAGTGACGCATTTTGAAAGCATTGTAAAGCAATGGCAAAGCGGAGAACTCGACATAGCCGTAGCTGATGGTGAAACACCCCTCGAAATGTTTGAAAGACAGAAAATTGGTTTAGAAAAAATAATGGCACAAACCGAAGAAGAAAACATACTGATATGCATGCATGGCAGGGCGATGCGCAGTTTTTTGTGCTTACTCACCAACACACCCCTTCAGGACATGGAAAAATGGGGACACAGCAATTTGTGCTTGTATGTTTTAAAGTTCAACGGCACCTGTTTTGATGTCATAGAACACAATCAAACGGAACATTTGTTTGGGTAAATTCATCATAAAAAACTATAAATAATCATCGCTTTTGCACGTTCAAAAAATATCATGCATCTTTGTAACATAACTTAAACAATGACTGACACTAGTCAGGCTTATATTCTTACCATGTAATGTATATGTCTGATAATATTAGGCTTATAAGTAAATTGTGTGCAAATTGAACAAACATAGAGAACAAACAAAAAAGCAACGAAAATTGGAATTGACTCTCTATAATACTATAAATTTGCAAACAGAAAAATAGTGGAGACAAGAAAACCACTAAAAAAAACAGCGAGTAATCTGAAAAGCGAAAGGAGTAAGAACGAAAAAATGAAAAAAATGAAATGAAATTAAAATCAATTCTTCTAACCGCAGTAGCAACATTAGGCTTGACTGCATCAACAGTGGCACAAGTGCCAAATTATGTTCCAACTAATGGTCTTGTTGGTTGGTGGCCCTTTAATGGAAATACAAATGATGAAAGTGGGAATGGAAATAATGGCACAAACAATGGTGCTACATTAACGACTGACAGAAACGGGAATTCAAACAAAGCTTTTAGTTTTGATGGTATCGACGATTTTATTGAAATTTTACATCACCCTTCTTTAAATCTTCAGAATGGATCAATCAATCTTTGGTTTAAAACTAATTCAAATAATAGAATGACGATTTTAAATAAATCAAACTATATAAACGCAGCTAATGAAAACTATGTCATTTTCATTGGATATTTATTTTCGTCTAAAGGACCAAAAGGAATAGCATATTTCAGTAAATATAATAGCAATTGTAACAACTCTCAAGGTTGGGAAGGGCCAACAAATTCTTTGAATTTTTCAGATGGCTCATATCATATGTTGACCTGTATTACTAGTTCTTCTGAAATTAAAATATATGTGGATGCAGTTCAACAAGCGACAATTCAGGCTCCTTCTGCAAATGCAGACACATGTTCTGGATCTAACTTAAGATTTGGTAAAAATTGGGCTGGGGACATGTGTCCTTATTTAGGCGATTTGGATGATATCGGTATCTGGAAACGTGTTTTAACCCAACAAGAAATAACAAATTTATACAATGGTGTAATTTGCAACAACAACACCACAATTTCTCCTCAAACCAATTCATTAAAAATTGGTAGCACGGCAACTTTTAACGCTTCCACATCAGACCCTAATCCAAGCTATGTATGGCAAAGTGATTTTGGACAAGGTTTTCAGACATTGAATAATTTTGGGAATTATTCAGGCAAAAACACAAAAGTCCTTAGTATTGCCAATGTTCAATTATCGGAACACAAACAACCCATCAGAGTAATTTCTACATCAGGCAAATGCATTGACACATCAAATGTGGCGGTAATCAATATTATGGATACCTGCATTACTAACGTAACTGTTTATGATACTCTTTTAAGCACCGTAACCGATACGCTTGTAATCAATACAAAAATTACAGGAATCAATCCACCGAACAATCTAAACACATTAAAGGTATTTCCTAATCCATCAAGCACTCATATAACCATTGATTATGGCAACTTTAATGCAATGAGTGGTTATACGCTTAAAATCATTAATACATCTGGTCAAACAGTATATACAACATCAATCAATCAGCAGACTTCATATATTGACCTTTCCACTTGGTCTGGGAATGGAATTTACTATTTGCAGTTGATTGACCCTCAGAACAACACTATTGAAAACAGGAAAATTGTGTTAAATTAAAGAGACAATCAGCTGATAACAGCTTCTAATAAGAAATTGATGGCAATGTGCCCCGCAAAAATATTGGGGTAATATCCACCAATTTCTTTGAGCTGCAAAACGTTAAGTTTTATTTTCATGTAAAAAATCTCACGAACATTTTGATATTATCAAACAGCGCATTTGTTGGGGTAAATTCTGCTTTAAAAACTATATATAATCCCCGCTTTTGCACGTTCAAAAAACATCATGCATCTTTGTAACATAACTTAAACAAATCCTTACACTTCGGACCAATAACCATAATTTTGTTGAGTAGGTTATAGAAAATTAGGGTTATTAGAAAGTTTGCGACAACCCCTACTGAGAACAAATAAAACAGGATGACTAACCCAATTTACGACCAATTATTAGTAGAAATTTTAAAGACAGGAAAACCATCTGTCGAAGATATTGACTCTATTCAAAAAAGTTTTTTTCCTATTTCTGCAACGAGAAATTCTTTTTTGGAAGAACAAGACAAAACACCACAATACCTCTATTTTATCAATTCAGGATTCATGAGGTTATTTCACTACGACAAAAACGGAGAAGAACAAACAACTTTTTTATGTTCACATTCAGGTTTTATTACCTCTTTTTCATCATTTATAAATCAAACTAAAGCTACAGAAAATGTGGAATGTATTACAGATTGTGAATTATTGAGAATTTCACAGTTTGATGCCAAACAACTTGTAGAAAAAAGTGAACTATTTAAAAACTTTTTTTTAGTAATGTTTGAAAAATCTATCTCACTAGCTTCACATAGAGCGAATGATTTGGCTTTATTAAATGCGGAACAACGTTACCAAAAAATGATGGATGAACAGCCTCATTTTATACAAAATATTCCACTGCAATACATTGCCTCATTTTTAGGTATAAAACCACAAAGTTTAAGCAGAATAAGAAAGCTTGTTATTAAGTAACATTTGTTAAGTAGAATTAAAATTTGATTTTTGATTTTTGTATTTCATTATTTAGTTAATACGAAATGGAAACAATACAAGAAATCTTAAAACAAATACCAAAAGCTGTTGGTCAATTTTTAATCAACTACGGAATGATTGCAATAGTGTATGTAGTAGTTTGGAAACTGTTAAAAAAACGCCTTCAAAATTGGCGAATACAGCTGAAAGAAAGAGTTGATGCCAAACAAATAAAAGCCGAATTAACTAATAGTCTTTTTACATTGATGGTAAGCACTCTATTTGTTTCAGTTATTTATATACTGAAAACAATGGGCTATACAAAAATATACACCAATATCAATGAATACCCAATGTTTTTTGCATATGGCGGTTTTTTTATTTTTTTAATATTGGACGACACTTGGTTTTATTGGATGCACCGACTTTTACACCATCCTAAAATCTTTAAATACATCCATAAAACCCATCATAAAAGCATAGACGTAAATCCGTTTACATCCCTATCCTTTCATTGGGCAGAAACTTTACTACTTACTATTTGGATTGTGCCTGTGAGTCTGGTTTTTCCAATGTATTTGCCCGCATTTGGAATTTTACAAATTTGGGGATTGTTAGACAATGTGAAATCACATCTTGGTTATGAATTTTTTCCGAGTTGGTGGAATAAAAGCTTGGGTAAATTAATGACTTCAAGCACCCATCACAATATGCACCACAGTAAATTCAATGGAAATTATGGCGTTCATTTTCGTATTTGGGACAAACTTTTGGGAACTGAATTTAACGACTATGAAAAAACATTTGACGAAATTCAAGAAAGAAAAAAGGGCTACCCCAAACAAGCATAACCGTTCTTCGGCAAAGCCATTACAAGTACACCACTCTTCCATTCCAATTAGAATCAGGGCAAATTGAACGTTTAAGATAAATATAACTTCATTAAAACTGTTTTAATAAATGCTAATTATTGAGGCCCTATATTTATAATGAAAAGCACAGCTGAACATAACCTATTAATATGCATGGCAAGAGCGATGCGTATTTTTTTGTGTTTGTATAAAAATTCAATGTCAACTTTTTGATGTCATACAACACAATCAAACAGCGCATTTGTTGGGGTAGATTTGGTTTTTGCAAACCTATTGGAGATATGTCTAAGTTCATTATTTATCTCTTAAATTTCTCGATTTAAAAACTTAAAAACACAGTTCAAAACGACTTTTAAGTAAAATTTTTTCACGTATTTATTGAGCGTAGCCGTTTATAAATACTTATTGTCTTTTATTATTACCTTACATTAGGTTCTTATAAAAATGAGTTGCATTTTTGTAAAAAAACTTAAAAAAATATGGCAA
>JBILJV010000005.1:0-59210 GCA_044377005.1 Bacteroidia bacterium | reverse complement strand
TCATGAATCACAAGCTTTTAATTTTTGCATTTACAATTGTCGTTATTTTGGTTTCAACGGCTTTTGTTAACAACTCTAACAACGAATACACCCTAAAGGATGCCCTGCTGAAAAAGTTGGTTACGGTTCAAGTTTATAACAATACCAAATCATCCCATTATGGTCAACCTATTCTGTTGCAAGTAACGAATTTAAAAAATTATCCCATTAAACTAAAGGTTGAAAAAGGCAGTATGTTTGAGCCTGATTTGCCACAATACCAAACCATTATTATTAGCAACGATGTTCAAATGCCTTTGGCAGCCAATGAAGAAAAAAGTAGTCAGTTGCTTTATGGTTTTTGTGTTGAATCGCACGATGCAGCCCCAGGAAGTAAAAAAATAACTTACCAATTGGGCAAAAAAGCAGAACCTAAAGTGTGTTCAATGGTCGATTTTATTTCCAAAGAAAATTTGCAAGGGTCGTATGAAGGACAAAATGCAGTTTGGGTTTTGGTCAATAATCAATCGTTGGACAATGTCATCGGTTTTGATACTTTAAGTACCAACAAGCTTCATAAGTTTATGTCTAAATTAACTGGTAAACCAATGCCTCCACCTCCTCCCAAAAACGATTACAAACGCAACTATCACGCCACCGAATACCGTCCCAAACTAACTGTAAGAGGGCAAGTTAATTTGCAAGGTCCTCGCAGTAGTAAAGTTCAAATTGGTTTGTTTGATTCCGTTAATATTTGTGTCAGAGAATTGTATGTCAACAATGCTGTTCCCAAAGGCAAACAAACATTAGGGTATAGCTTTGATGCTTCTGAATACCAAAACAGGTATTATTACATCAAAACCATGGTGGATGATGTTATTGTATTTCACAGTCGCTATGATTTTAAAACAGGAAAAATTTGGCAAGTTGAAAGACGATTTTAAGTATTTGTCAAGGTTTTGTTGTTAAATAAGTGGTTTTATAGACATTTCTAGTGCTTTTTTGGGATGAAACATAAGCGTTCATATCCTTATATTTGCAGCATGAATTTTGAAAATTCGCTTTCTTTTGCACTAAAGTTAGACAGCAGCGACCGTCTTCAATCCTTTAGAGAAAAGTATTTTATCCCTCATGTTAATGGGAAAGAGTCACTTTATTTTACAGGTAATTCCTTGGGATTACAACCTAAGTCGGTATTATCAGCACTTCAAACCGAGTTGGAAGATTGGAAAAATATGGGTGTCGAAGGGCATTTTCATGGCAAAAATCCTTGGTTTCACTACCACAAGTTTTTGACCAATGGCGCTGCTTTAGTCGTGGGTGCAAAACCCATCGAAGTGGTGGTGATGAATCAACTGACCTCTAATCTTCATTTTTTATTTGTTAGTTTTTACCGACCAACACAACAAAGGTTTAAAATTATTATGGAAGCGGGCGCTTTCCCTAGCGATATGTATTTGGTGGAATCTCAGGTTAAGTTTCATGGATTTAATCCGAATGAGGCTATTGTTGAGGTAAAACCGCGTGAAGGAGAATATACACTCCGCCATCAGGATATTTTGGACACAATCGAAGCGCACAAAGACGAAGTTGCTTTGGTGTTTTTTAGCGGTGTTCAGTATTACAGTGGTCAGGTGTTTAATATCAAAGAAATTACTGAAAAAGGACATGCTTGTGGTGCTGTTGTAGGTTTCGATTTAGCGCATGCTGCTGGAAATATCGAGTTAAAATTGAACGAATGGAATGTGGATTTTGCAGCTTGGTGCAGTTATAAATATTTAAACTCAGGTCCAGGCGGTGTGGCAGGTGCATTTGTTCACGAAAGACATGCCACAGACACAAGTTTACCTCGATTTGCAGGTTGGTGGGGACACGATGAACAAGAGCGTTTCAAAATGTTAAAAGGCTTTGTTCCCGAAGAGGGAGCGGCAGGTTGGCAGCTGAGCAATGCCCCTGTTTTTAGCATGGCTGTTCACCGCGAAGCACTTCAATTGTTTGAGGCTGCAGGAATGTCTGCATTAGTAGAAAAAGGTAAAAACTTAAATGCGTATTTGCAATTTGTAATAGAAGAGGCTATGAAACACAATGCCTTATTGAATTTTAAAATTATTACGCCACCGTCTCCCGAAAGAGGTTGTCAAATCAGTTTGTTGACAGATGACAATGGCAAAATGATTTTTGATTATTTAACCCAAAATGGGGTAATTGCCGATTGGAGAAATCCAAATGTTATCCGCTTAGCACCCGTGCCAATGTATAATACTTTCAAGGATATATATACATTTGGAGCCTTATTAATGAATTATAAATAAATGACCATATACAAAGAACTTGCGTTAACCGCAAAGGAGCCGTTTGATGAAAATGTAGATATTATTTCTGCTTATTTAGGTGAATTTGGTTTTGAAGGCTCTGCCGAAGATGAAATCATAAAAGCCTATATCGCTGAGGAGTTGATGGGTGATGATGAAATAGTAATATTGGTTGAACAGTTGATTGAAAAAAACTTAATTGAGCCAACTTATACCATTGAATTAATAGCGCCTAAAAACTGGAATGAAGAGTGGGAGAAAAACTATTTTCAACCAATTTTAATTGGCGATCAATGTTTGATTAAAAGTAGTTTTCACCAAACAGATATTAAAGCCAATTATGAAATAGTGATTGACCCAAAAATGAGTTTTGGAACCGGTCACCACGAAACCACTAGTATGATGGCAGAATTTTTATTGGAGCTTCCATTGAAAGATAAAATGGTTTTAGACATGGGAACAGGCACAGGGATTTTAGCTATTTTGGCTAGTATGTTGGGTTGTAGCAGAGTTGTTGGGATAGACAATGACAGTTGGTGTTATGAGAATGCTCAGGAAAATTTAGAGAAAAATAAGGTAAACAATGCCGAAATAATACTGGGTGATGCTGGTTTGCTAAAATCATATCCTGCCACTTTTGACATTGTTATTGCAAATATTAACAGACATATTTTGATTTCAGACATTAAATATTATGTTAAAGCAATGAAAAAAAACAGCATCTTGTTATTGAGTGGTTTTTACAAAGAAGATTTTGATGCTATTGATGCTGTTTGTCAACAAAACCATTGTGTATTTGTGAACAGTAAAACCAAAAACAATTGGATGAGTGCCGCTTTTAAGAAAAACGAAGATGAAATTAGTAAATAGAATAGCCATAATTACAGGCGTAAGCAAAGGGATAGGAGAATCGCTGTGCAAACAATTACTTACAGAAGGTTGTGTTGTAATAGGATTGGGAAGAAATAACAATGCCATTCAACATGAAAATTACCAATTTATTCCCACCGATGTTCGCAATGTGAACGAAGTAAATGCGGCCATGGAACAAGTGTTGGCTAGTAGACACGGGAAAATAGATATTTTAATTAACAATGCCGGTTTGGGTTACTTTGGCAACGTAGAAGATTTGCCCTTGGAACAATGGGATGAAATGTTTCAAACCAATATCAACGGCATGTTTTATTGCACACGCAAAGTAGTGCCTGTGATGAAAGCCAATGGGGTAGGGCATATTATTAATATTTCCAGTACAGCAGGTTTGGAAGGGATGCCAATGGTAAGCGCCTATTGTGCTACCAAATGGGCGGTGAAAGGATTTAGTGAGAGTTTATGGAAAGAATTGAGAGACTTTAAAATAAAAGTTACTTGTGTGTATCCGGGCAGTGTAAAAACAGATTTTTTCAGAAACAGTCCTTCTATTCAGCCGCACGACTACATGTTGATGCCCGATGATGTTGCCGCCATGATTGTGTATTCATTAAAAACTCCCGATAATTTCCATCAAGTTAATTTAGAAGTAAGACCATTGCAACCCAAAGGTCCAAAATCTGTACAATAAAATTCGTGTTTTTGAGTTCTTATTGTTTTAAAATAAAAATGATTAACTTTGTTTAAAATATGAAATTCTGGACGAAACTCTGTGTAATTTTGATTTCCTTGGTTTTAATGGAATCGTGCCGCAAGGACGATGCTGTTTTAAAATCAGCAGGAACACTCGGTTTTTCAAAAGATACTATTTTATTTGACACGGTTTTTACTCGACTTCCTGGTACCGCTTATCCTCGTTCCATTAACAAAAGGTTTATGGTAAGAAACCCTTACAAAGAAACCATTTTTGTAAATGCAAGGGTAATGGGAGGTAGTACATCTTCATACCGATTCAATGTGGACGGAAGATTCGGTAAAGAAATAGCAGACATAGAAATATTGCCCAAAGACAGTGCTTTGGTGTTTGTGGAATGTACGCTAGAACCCAATCAGTTAACACAACCTGCCTTGGTGCGCGACAGTATTGAATTCGAAACCAATGGTAACAGACAATATGTTCAATTGGCTGCTTATGGTTGGGACGCCTATTATTTCAACGATACTCTTTTTGAACAAGACATTACTTTAACAAAAACGGACAAACCTTATGTAATAGTCAATACCTGTTTTGTTGATGAAGGTGTTACAATGACGATTGGTCCGGGGGTACACATTTACAGCACAGCTAATTCAGTGTTTGTAAGCAATCCCAATACCATTATTAATGTGAGTGCTATCAATGTGCTAGGGACTTTAAAAGTAAATGGAACTTCCGATAATCCAGTAGTTTTTCAAGGGGATAGATTGGACGTAAAATTCAAAGATTTGCCAGGTCAATGGCGAGGTATTCGTTTTTTTAGAGGGAGTGTAAACAATGAAATACGCCATTCTATTATAAAAAATGCAACCATTGGCGTGTGGGTTGATTCCTTGTCGGAAAACACACAAGAGAATCTTAAAATCTACAACACCATTATCAAAAACATCAGTGCATACGGGGTATTAGGACTAACAGCACAAATTTATATGGAAAATTGTGTGGTTGCCAATTGCGGTGCCAACACAGTGCTAGGTTATTGGGGAGGTTATTATACATTCAGGCATTGTACTTTTTATGCAGGAGGAGGCAGAAGAGATCCACATTTGATTTTCAATAATCAATTGCGCAATGATAATAACCAAGTTACCCGCACTTTCCCTATTGGGTATGCTTTTTTGAATAGTATTATTTGGGGGCCTAATCAAACTGAGATAGGGTTCGATATTAGTACCACTGTTTTGCCAGATTTTGCAGTGTTTAGGTCGAGTATTATACGTTCTAAAACAGCCTTTGGTGGAAATGATTTGTTGTTTAATGCCGATCCTTTATTTAAGCAAATTGGCACATCCGATTTTAAATTAAATGCTGGTTCGCCAGCCATTAATAAAGCCAATGTAAATTTCTCTGTACCTGCTGATTTAGATGGAAAAGCAAGAGACAGTGAACCTGATATTGGGGCATACGAATTTTAAATTATTGATAAATGAAAATAAAACTACTTATAATTATTGCATTTTTAGTCGTGGTAAATCCAATTAATGCACAAAGTAAAATGTGCATGTGTAGCGCGGATTCTGGCATTTTTTTTCCACAATACGAAATTGGGCTTAGCTCAAACATCATGTTTGAATACCCTTTAAGTAAAACGATTATCAATGGTCTAATGGTTAAAAAACATTATAAAAAATTCATATTGAGGGCGGGAGTTAATCAAAACAGAGGGCCTTTTGAGTTTAATGTTGTCGGAAATACCTATGGAAGTAAAGACAGTGGTTCATTTAAATTAACAACTTTAAGAGTAGGTGCTGAAAAAGTATTTTTTCCAAGTAAATTATCGCCTTATGTTGCTGCCGATTTGTTTTATGCTAATTCTTCGTCAGAGGGCATATTTGCTGATTGGGGAGGGTTTAGAGGGACATACATCGAAAGATCATACAACAATGTATCAAATAGAATTGGGATTATGCCCTCATTTGGGATTAAATACCGTCCAATTGCGCAATTATCATTTGGAATAGAAACCAATTTTTCAATTTATTACTATAAAAATAAATTCAACGATTTAAGTAACCAAATCATAGAAACTAAATCTGGTACCAATGGTTCTATTGTTCGTTCAGCTTTGTTTACAATCAATTACCATTTGTTTCAAAAATAATATTTTATAATTTACTTATCGTTTTATTTTATCTAAGACAACAAACTCGAAATCATAAAGATGTTTTTCGTCTTTAGGGTGATGTTCCGAGAAGGATTGTTGCCACTCTTCAGGATTCCACTGAGGGAAAAATGTATCGGCTTTTTCGAATACATGGTTGACAATGGTGATGTACAAACAATCGGCTATTTGAATAAATTCGCGATACACTTGTCCTCCACCAATAATCATTAACTCTTCTGTATTTTCAGGAATTGCATTTAGAGCTTCTTCAATGGAAAATACATGAATAAATCCCTCAATGATGTCTTCGTTTTTCGAAGAAAGTACCAAATTCATACGATTAGGCAAAGGTTTACCTAATGAATTCATGGTGTTTCGGCCCATTAACATGGGTTTGCCCTTCGTATGTTTTACAAACCATTTAAAGTCATCTGGTAAGTGCCACATCAATTGATTCGTTGCACCTATTGCAAAGTGTTTGTCTATGGCAGCTATAAGCGATATTTTCATAGTTAATCTTTAAAAAAATGTTTCCCTTGGGTGTTAATGACACCACGTTTTTGGTTTGAAATAATCATGGCATAGCCATTTTTAAATGCAGATGCCCCATCATAACGATGTGGTATCAAAAGTCTGCAATTAGAGTTCATATAGCCCCATTTTCCTTCTTTGTCTCTAACAGGAATAAGGCCATTGCCAATTTCACCCACTTGGGTAGGTTTGGTTTGGAATTGTCCCATTACGTAAAAGTTTTTGTCCATAATTCTAAAATCGGGCATATATAATCCCAAAATACCAAGGTAAAGAGAATCACCAATGTGTTTGGCATAAGAAAATAACGGAGAAAAGCGTTTTTGTCTGTCAAGAAAATAGTAATCCCAACCAACATCGTTTCTATTTTTAATTACACATTTGCCATCTCTGAATTCTTTTTCAATGGTAATGTATTCTGAATAATCAAAGCTATCGTTGATAAAGTCTTTCATAATTATTTGACCGCTAGTGTCTATAAATTGAAGAACATAGGTTAATCCATAGGGGGCAATTTTGCTTCTGGTTTTTACATATACGGGAGCTATTCCCTCAGAGAAAATACCTGCAGGAATTATGCTGTCAGGTAAGGATAATGTAGTTCCTTGCTTGTCTATATAAAAGTATTTTCCCTTGCTTAAACCTAACAAAAAACCAGATTGGAATTTTTGACTACTAGTATCAAAATTAGGAGGTCTTACCCATTCGCCTTTTCGGTTAATGATACCAAGTTTTTTATTCACTGATACAACTGCTAAACCCTCTGAAAATGACTCCAAAGCTTCGTAAGTTTTATTAAATTCAGGCTGTCCGGAGGTGTTAATATAGTATGTTTTTAGTTTGGAGTTTTGAACATGGCAAAGACCTTCACTAAATTCGCCATGGAATCTAAAAGCTTCAGTTATTATTTGACCTGTAGAGTTAATGCCATAGTATAAAGAATCTATTTTAATAAAAGCAAAATCGTCATTAAAAAATTCGGTTTCATCATATTGTGGTTCAATAATAATTTTACCAGAAGTGTCGCTGTAACCCCATTTTTCGTTAACTCTGTATGGAATAAGTTGAGCCCAAGATACAGTGATGGACAAAAAATAAATGATATAAAGAAGAATATATTTCATGAGCTTAATAGACACAATATTTACAAATTTAGTGCCTTATTGTTGAATGTCCGAACAAACTTCTATTAAAACACCATTGGTGCTTTTGGGGTGTGCAAAAGCAATACTTTTATTATCAGCACCATTTTTAGGAACCGAATGAATCATTTCTATACCTTCAATATTCAAACGTTTAATTTCTTCAGCAGCATCGGTCACTCCAAAAGCAATGTGGTGAATACCCTCGCCTTTTTTTTCAATAAATTTGGCAATTGCACTCTCAGGTTTAGTGGCTTGTAGTAATTCAATTTTGGTGTCTCCTACCATAAAAAAACTAGTAATAACGCCTTCACTTTCTACTTCTTCGGTTTTGTAAGGTTGAGTGTTTAAAATTTTGGAAAACAACAAATTAGACGTCTCAATGTCTTTAACGGCGATGCCAATGTGTTCTATTTTATTCATTGAAAAATTTAAAAACAAAAGTATGTAATAATTTCGTTTTATTTGCGTTTGTAAAAAATCTATGTTCAAACATTTTGTTTTATTTGTATTTTGTTTTTTTGTTTTATCTCATTTAAAGTCTCAATATATAGTTTATGGGTATGTTCAAGACTCTAGTTCTCTCGAGAAACTTATTGGAACAAACATTAAAATTCTTAATGGTAGTTCGAGTACTATAAGCAATAATTATGGCTATTTTAGTTTGAAAGCCAATAAGGATACTGTCATTTTAAGTATTTCTCACATTGGTTACAAGCAAACATTTATATCCATTAACAAAAATACGCCTATGCCTATCATTATTCCTGTTGTTCAAGAGGGAATTATGTTTGATAATGTAACTTTTAAAATAAAAAAAGAATCCAAAATGGTGGAGGATGTACAAATGAGCACCATCAATATTTCATCGAATCAAATAAAAATGTTACCTAGGTTTATGGGTGAAACGGATTTGATAAAAGCCATTCAACTGATGCCGGGAATCAAAGGGGGTTCTGAAGGAAGTACAGGGTTGTATGTAAGAGGTGGAGGTGCCGACCAAAATTTAATTTTATTAGATGGGGCAATGGTTTATAACCCTTCACATTTATTTGGTTTTTTCTCTGTTTTTAATACCGATGCCATCAATAATGTACAATTGCTAAAAGGTGGTTTCCCTTCCAGATACGGAGGGCGTTTAAGTAGTGTTTTGGACATCACCATGAAAGATGGTAATATGAAAAAATTTAAGGGAGAGGGAAGTATAGGCGCATTGGCAAGTAAATTTACTTTTGAAGGTCCCTTAGTCAAAGATAAAGTCTCGTTTATGGTTTCTGCACGCAGAACTTATTTGGATTTAATTTTGCAACCTATATTAAGGTCAAGTTCAGGGAATCCCAATTTAAACCAAGGGTATTTTTTCTCAGATTTTAATGCCAAATTAAATTGGAAGTTGAATTCCAAAAACAGATTATATTTGAGTTTTTACAATGGTATCGATAAGTTTTATCAAGAAAATAAACCTTATTCATATTTGTATGATGGTAATGTAATTAAAGAACAAAGTTTAGCGCGTAATCAATGGGGCAATCAATTGGCTACTCTTAAATTCAATCAAATTATCAATAAAAATTTGTTTATAAATACACAGCTCAACCTGACTAAATATTTTTATGAAATAGATGAATCTGTTTCAAATAGTGAACAAACAGATACGGGTTTAACAGAGCAATACAATTTTAATGGATTTGGCAGTCGCATCAATGATATAACGCTTAAAAGCGATGCCGAATACAACCAAGGAAAGCATTACATTCGATTTGGCTTGTCGGCTATTCATCACCAATTTGTGCCCGGACAAAGTACTGTAGTTTATAGAAAAACTGGAGAAAGAAGCATTGATACCGCCTTTGGAAGTGGTATAACCAATTCATTGGAAATGAGCGCATATGTAGAAGACGATTACGATTGGTCGACCCGTTTTAAAGTTAATTATGGATTGCATTTTAATCTTTACAACTATAAAAAGAGTTTTTTCCCAACAATACAACCCCGTATGGCAGTTCGATATCTCATCAGTAAAACATTGTCATTAAAAGGTTCGTTTGCCAACATGTCTCAAAATATTCATTTACTAACCAATAACACCATTGGTTTGCCTAATGATTTGTGGGTTCCTGCTACCAATTTAATAAAACCAATGCGGTCGAACCAAGTTGCAATGGGAGTTGCCAAAACCTTAGGCAAGTATGAATTCACTTTTGAAACCTATTATAAAACGATGAAAAATGTAATAGAATTCAAAGAAGGCGCCTCCTTTTTGAATGTCAACAATTCATGGGAGAATAAAGTAGCCGTGGGTAATGGAGAAGCCTATGGATTTGAGTTTTTAGCACAAAGAAAATCAGGGAATTTTACGGGATGGATTGGTTATACACTTTCTTGGGTTAAGCGCACCATTCCTGAATTGAACTTTGGTAAAGCGTTTTTTTATAAGTATGACAGCAGACATGATTTTTCTTTCGTCTTGAATTACAAGGAAAATGAAAAATGGGATTATGGTTTGGTTTGGGTTTACAGAACCGGAAATGCACTAACCATGCCAACAGGAGCTTATCCTGGAACATTAGGAACAGGAATTGGTTTTGGTAATGTTTATACCTATTCGGGTAGAAATAATTTTAGATTTGCCGATTATCACCGCTTAGATTTAAGTGTGACTCGTCATTTTAAGAAAAAATGGGGGATGATAGATTTGAATTTTAGTGTTTACAATGCCTACAGTAGAATTAATCCGTTTTATTACCGAATAGGTACAGATTTTAAGGGGAACAAACAAATAACCAGAGTCGGTTTATTCCCTATTTTGCCTTCAGTTAATCTTGGTTTTAAATTTTAAAAAAATGAAGAGATATTTAATTTTGATTTTAGTTGTTTTAATGTTTTCATCTTGTGAAAAAACAGAGAAAATAGAAGATTATCCAGCTCATAAAAGTTTATTGGTTTCCAATTGTATTTTTGAGCAGAGTATGGGTTTCCAATTTACTTTATCCAAAAGTTTATCACCTTTAGACAATGCGCCATTCAAGCAATTGGTTCATCCAAGGGCTTATGTGAAATTGTATGAAAATGATATTTTGATTGACTCATTTGGTTATCAAGTTGGTAATGTTTTGGAAAGTGATCAAATAGCTAAACCAAATTTTAAATACCGTTTTGAAGCCTTTTTTCCAGGTTTTACAAAAGTATCTGGGGAGGATGTCATGCCTGAGATTATTGATATTATTGATGTTAAATTAAGTAAAATTATAAAAAATTATGACTATTCGAATGCTTTAACCTTAGACATGGATTTAACCTTGAGTAATACGCACCTTAACAATGATTATATAATATTGGAATTTAACAGACAGATTGATAATGATACCACGGGCAGTTCTTATTTTTATGAAAATTTAGTTGATTTGAAATTAAATAATGCGGTTTTAGAATATGAGTTCTTAGATAATAAATTGTAT
The DNA here is from genome assembly GCA_044377005.1 of Bacteroidia bacterium. Taxonomy (GTDB): domain Bacteria; phylum Bacteroidota; class Bacteroidia; order NS11-12g; family UBA955; genus JABMMZ01. The sequence goes on along the minus strand of JBILJV010000005.1, from coordinate 48,057 downwards.
ATAAAAACCAATGGAACAAAAGTTAATCAATTAAGTGTAAGAAGAGAATCCATCGAATATAATTATGGAAGTCAAATGATACAGAACAAAATGAATGTGAGTATATCAAATTGTTCAAAAACAACCTTTGACTATTTGAGAAGATACAATTTACAACGCTTAAACGAATTTGATCCATTTGCAGAACCAACACCTATTTCCAATAATATAAAGAACGGTTATGGTATCTTTGGTGCAATGGGAATAACGATGAAGGAGTTTTCTTTTTAGGAATGATTGTAATGTCGTCTTAGAGTTTATTGCTAATAACCAAAGAGAAAAGGAGAACAGTGATTTTATGAATTCGTAGTTTAATAGTATTGATTGCCCAAAAAAACGGCTAGTATCAAACATAATCCGGCTTGTATTGTTGTATTTTTAATCGAAAAATGTAAAAAAAACTGATAAAAATCATTATTTTTGCACAATAGAATTAGTCTAAATAAGAATTATGTTAAAACTACCTATCTACCTAGATAATAATGCTACCACACCCATGGACCCTAGGGTTTTGGAAGCTATGATGCCATATTTTACCGAAATATTCGGAAATGCAGCAAGCAGAAACCACCCTTTTGGTTGGAAAGCTGAAGAGGCAGTTGATTATGCAAGAGAACAAGTGGCTGCCCTTATCAATGCGGATGAAAAAGAAATCATCTTTACCAGTGGTGCTACCGAATCTAACAACTTAGCCATTAAAGGTGTTTTTGAAATGTATGCCGCCAAAGGTAACCATATTATTACTGTTGAAACAGAACACAAAGCAGTATTAGATGCTTGTAAACACATCGAAAAACTAGGTGCGCAAGTGACCTACTTAAAAACAAATGAACAAGGACTTATTACAGTAAAGCAAGTTGAGGATGCCTTACAGCCCAATACAATTTTGGTTAGTATAATGTACGCCAATAACGAAATAGGGGTTATACAACCTATGAAAGAGATTGGAACTTTGTGCCATTCTAAAGGTGTTTTGTTTCATACCGATGCCACCCAAGCAGTTGGTAAAATTCCGGTTGATGTTTTAGCTGATAATATCGATTTATTGAGTTTTACTGGACATAAAATGTATGGACCTAAAGGAGTTGGAGCTTTGTATGTAAGAAGAAAAAATCCAAGAGTAAAAGTAACTGCTCAAATGGATGGTGGTGGTCACGAAAGAGGCATGAGAAGTGGTACCCTAAATGTTCCAGGTATAGTTGGTTTTGGTAAAGCTTGCGAATTATGTAAAAACGAAATGCAAGTTGATACGGAGAGAATCATAAAAATGAGAGACCGTTTAGAAAAAGAATTATTGGTACTTGAAGAGTCATACATCAATGGAAGTAAAGAACATAGATTGCCACATGTTAGCAATATGTCTTTTAAATATGTAGAAGGTGAAGGGTTGATAATGGGTGTTAAAAATATAGCAGTTTCATCAGGTTCGGCTTGTACAAGTGCCAGTTTGGAGCCAAGTTATGTGTTGAAAGCATTGGGTTTAGATGATGAGTTAGCACATTCATCATTGCGTTTTGGTTTAAGCAGATTTACAACAGATGAAGAAGTGGATTATGCTATCAATCACGTGAAAGAAGCGGTTACTAAGTTGAGAGACATGAGCCCGTTGTGGGAAATGTTTAAAGAAGGAATAGATTTGAAAAGTATACAGTGGGCTGAACATTAAAAGCTAGTGAATAGGGTTTATAAAGAAAGTAAATCAAAATTTAAAAATCAAGCACGAAGCAGCATTAATACAATTAAAAAAAATAAAAACATTAATAAAATAAATCATGGCTTATTCAGAAAAAGTAATCGATCATTATAACAATCCAAGAAACATTGGAACGTTAGATAAAAATAAAAAAGAAGTTGGAACTGGCTTAGTTGGTGCTCCAGAGTGTGGAGATGTTATGCGTCTGCAAATAGAAGTTGACGAAGTAACAGGTATTATCAAAGATGCTAAATTTAAAACATTTGGTTGCGGTAGTGCTATCGCTTCATCTTCTTTAGCAACAGAATGGCTCAAAGGAAAGTCTGTAGATGATGCCTTGAAAATAGACAATATGGATATAGTTGAAGAATTGGCATTACCACCTGTTAAAATTCATTGCAGTGTATTAGCAGAAGATGCCATTAAGTCAGCTATTAATGACTACAGAGTGAAAAACGGTTTAGCACCGATAGAGGACGATAAAAAACATTATTAATAGTAACTAGCTGTGACTAGGTTCAGCCTAGTGGTTTAGAATTTTCCTTGATAAAATGGGATAGAAACATAATTAACATTAAAATCAATCCTTAATAAATGGAACTAAAATTCTAATATCAATCAATAAGAACCAATAAAAATATAAAATAAATTATGTCAGCAGATATAACAATAACAGATAGAGCACTTGACAAAGTTAAACAATTGATGAGCCAAGAAAATATGGGTCAAGATTATTTTGTAAGGGTTTCAGTAAAAGGAGGCGGTTGTAGTGGTTTAAGTTATGATTTAGATTTCGACAATGAGCCAAAGGACGGAGACCAAGAATTTATTACAAATTCAGTTAAAGTAGTTTGTGATTTAAAAAGTTACTTGTATCTAGCAGGAACAGAATTGGACTTTACAGATGGATTAAATGGTAAAGGATTTAATTTTATCAATCCTAATGCCAAAAGAACTTGTGGATGCGGAGAAAGTTTTGCTGTTTAATGGTTTTTTTAAAAAATATATTTAAACTAAAGCCATTATTAATTTATGGCTTTTTTTTATGTTCGGCAAATATTGATGCTCAATATAAATATTCATATAAAAAATTTGATCCATTTTTAGGGTCAATAACGACAGGTATTTTAGCTTCTTCTTTTTATTTGCAACATCAAGTAAAACCACTTTCAGAAACTTATATTTTGAGTCTTAATAGAAACAATATCAATAGATTTGATAGAATTGCAACTTATCAATGGAATCCTAAAATTGCTCACGCAAGCGATGGTTTAGCAGTAGGAAGTGGATTGATGTTTTTGTATTTCTGTTTTGATAAAAATAGTAAACAAAATATTTTTCCTACTGCAGGAGTCGCATTTCAAAGTTTATTGTTATCACAAGCATTATCAAACAGTTTTAAACTTACACTTAGGCCGCGGCCACTTGTTTATAATCCTGAAGTAGAAATGTCTAAAAAAATGAAGCCAGACAATAGAATGTCGTTTTTTTCAGCACATACTACAACTGTCTCTTCATTGAGTTTTAGTTTTGCTTATGCATACCAAACTTATAATGAACCTAATAAACCTAATTATGCATTGTGGACTGGCGCTTTTGCATTGCCAGCAGTGGAGGCAATTCTTAGGGTTAAAGCTGGTAAGCATTACCCAAGTGATGTTATTTGTGGTTATGTTGTTGGTTTTGCATCTTCTTTTTTAATGCACAAGTTGCATAAAGTGAATAAATAAAAAAACCTCCCTATTTATAAGGAGGTTTTTTTAATAAAAAATCAGTTAGATTTTATTTAGCACTTGCTTTTATAGTCCATATTACATCTGCTTTTAAATCAATAGCAGGAATTGGTCCTGAAATAACTCCTTTAATTCTGTAAGTAAAAGTATTGGCTTTAATATAATTGGCCAAATTTTCATTACTGTTAACAGTTAAAGTTAAATTATTTTGATCGTCTAAAACTGGATTTTTTGAAGCAATAAGCACTTCTGGATTCCCCTCTGCGGCAATGTATAATTCAATTTTTTCAATAGAATTAAAATTTAATGTTGAGTCAGAAATACTAACTTTAGCTGAACGAAGGGTTAATTCATCCAATAAGTCGAGCGATGTATTGTTTTTTTCAAGTTCTTGTTTTAATGAAGATGTTAAAACAGATTCACCTATCACATATTCACCAGGAGCTTCGATAGCTTCGACAGAAAGAGTTGTTTCAGTGGTGTAATCAAAGTTAATGCTTGTTAATTTTTCAAGACATCCGCCCATTGTTAACACACTGATGAAGAGAATTAGGCTTGTATTTATAAAAAGTTGTTTCATGGTGTGAATATTTTTAATAATTAAGTTACAAATGTAAATAAATGATTTTAAATGTTGTCAAAGATTTTTTTCAGTGCCATATTAATTGATTTTCCGTCGGTTTTTCCAGCTAAGTTTTTCATAGCAACAGGCATTATTTTACCAACTTCTTGCATGCCATTTGCACCTACTTCGGCTATTATAAGTTTTAGGGCATCAATAAGTTCGCTTTCGCTCATTGCTTTTGGTAAATAAGTTTCAATAACATTCAATTCTTCTTTTTCTTTTTGAGCTAAGTCATTTCGGTTTTCCTTTTCAAAAATTTCAATACTGTCTTTTCGTTGTTTTGCCATTTTCATCATCGCTTTCATGGCGATTTCGTCATTAATATCTTTGTTGCCAGTTTCTGTCCCTGCCATTAAAAAGGCTGATTTCATAGCACGTATGGCTCTCAAACGAATTTCATCTTTCGCTTTCATCGCGTCTATTAAGTCTTTGTTTATTTTTTCTACTAAGTTCATTGTTGTTATTTTTATAGCGCAAATTTAAGGAATTATCATTTAAAAGAGGTATGTCTGATATGAAGACAATAAATGCTTGTCATTGTTTGTCTGAAAATATCTGTTCATAGATTTTTTGTATTCATTTATATTTAAATGATTAAGTTTTTTAAGTAAGTAAATCATATTCCTTTTTCTGTAATCAAAAGATAATTTTTATCTATTAATTTTTTGTTTCTTTGCATTCTAATTGAACTATTCATCCAAAATAATTGAGAATGCAGTAAAAGCCTTGTCAGGTTTTCCAGGAATTGGTTCGCGAAGTGCATTAAGGATGGTGGTTTTTTTACTTAAAAGGCCCAAAGATGAAGTTAATCAGTTGGCACAAGCATTGATGTTATTAAAAACCACTTTAAAGTCCTGCCGAGTTTGTCACAATATAAGTGATGAAGAGGTTTGTATTATCTGTAAGTCGCCAAATCGCAACTACAGGCAATTGTGTGTAGTAGAAGATATGCAAGATGTAATGGCGATAGAAAACACGGCCCAATTCAATGGTTTGTATCATGTGTTAGGAGGAGTTATTGCCCCTATGGATGGTGTTGGTCCTGAATCGCTTAATATTAATTCATTGGTGACTCGAATTGAAGATGGACAATTTGAAGAAGTGATTATAGCTTTAAATCCAAATGTTGAAGGCGATACCACCACGTTTTATATTGCAAGAAAACTTAAAACATTTTCTGTTCAAATTAGTACAATAAGCAAAGGAATATCAATTGGAAGTGAATTAGAGTTTGCTGATGAAATTACTTTGGGTAAATCAATCTCTTTAAGAGTACCATATCAAATTTAAAAAATAGTATTATATACTCAATTTTATAGTATGGTATACGCGTTTTATTCATATAAATAGGTTTTTTATACTATACAGTTTATTGGAATTTTTTATAAATATTTGTTAATATATTTATATTTAACTGAAAATCAAACATTTGAATGTTGATTTATAATATATATAATAATTTAATAAATGAGTATTTTGCAACACCTTTCTTTTAAAGGGGTATACTTTAGTGAGACTAATTTTATTTTTGTTGATTTTATTTGTATTAAAGGGGCATTTAAGTGCGAATAATACGCCTTTGCATTTTAAGAGCAAAAAATACACAATAGACAACGGGTTGCCTGACAATTGGGTTAAGGAAATGGTTTTCGACCAAAAAGGTTTTTTGTGGATGGCAACATTGAATGGTATTTCTATGTTTGATTCTTACCAATTTCATAATTTTACAATAAATAGTCATATTAAACTAAAATGGCAAGACTATAAGTCAATTATATGCCTCAACAATGAAGTATGGGCTTCTTCGGATTCTGGAATTGTAATAATTAATACTCGTAATCATAAAGTAAGGTATTTTAATGTAAACAAAAAATTAGGGATAGTTCATAGGTTATATAAAACTACTAACAATATAGTTTATTACTTTCAGTCTAACGGCTATTTGACTCAAATTATAGAGGGTAAATTTACTAAAACGGTATTTGTATATAACAAATGGTTTCGTAATATGGAATGTGATAATTTCGGAAATGTCTTTATAGTATATAATACAGGTAGGGTTGATGTGGTTAATGAACAAACATTGAAAATTAAAAAAACCTATTTTTATAGTTTAAAAAAAAATGAAACGATGTTGTTATTTAAGGATAGATTTCAATTTGTTAATTATCAATCGGATTCTTTTTTATTTAAATACAATCCCAATATAGATTCATTTATAAAAAGAAACGAAACGTCCTTATTTAATTTAAATGTAATTGACTATTATGATGGTAATTACTATTACACCCAAAATTTTAATACCCTTTGTAAAACAAATACAGATTTAATAGCAACAAGTAGCTGTCATTTAAATTTAAAAAATGCATTTATATCTCAATTAATAGTTGGACCCAATAAAGATGTGTTTATTGCAACAAATCAAGGGGTTTTAGTGTTAAATCAAATAAATTATGGAATACAATTTTTAAGTGATTTGCCTTCTAAAATGAGAGTTGTGAAAGTAAGAAGAGCTATTTTAAAATACAATGAAGATGAATTGATATTGTTGAATTACGAAGGGTTGGAACGTTATAATATCAAAAAAAATACAAGTAAATATATAGAAAAAGCATACAAGTCAATTACGTGCTATTTTGGAAAAATTGAGGGCGATCAAGTTTGGTTAGCAATGGATGGCAGGGGGATGGATCGTTTTGATTTAAAAACAAATAAGTTTATGAATGAACACAAAATGGAAGACTCTGTGTTCCGAAGCGTGTTTCATTTTGTGGATTTAAATTCAAATGAATTTTTATTAGCAACCAATGTAGGGCTTATGAAATACAATAAAAAAACCCATTTTTTTAATACTTTTAATGACGGACGTTTAAAAGTGTTTATGAGGCACATTGATATTGGACCCGATAAGCAATATTATTTGTCAACGAAAGAAGGTTTAATTGTATTGGACTCTAATTTAAAGTTTGTTTATAGCCATGGCTTAAAAACCAACAAGGGCGGAGGTAAACAAATTTCCTCAAAATTAGTATCTGTTTTATTTGACAAAAAGGAAAACAATATTGCATGGATTGCAAGCGATTTTGGCTTGATAAAATATAATTATTTGCTAAGAAAAATAGTTAAACATCAAGTATTTGGAAGTGATATTGGTTCAAATACAATTACAGGAATTTTGTTTGATAAATACAGCAGAATATGGGCTTCTACATATAATGGCTTATTTTGTTACCACACACTTACGCAGTCTTCATATTTAATTAAAGTTAAGGACATTCCATGCAATGTTGATGGATTTTTAAGCGAAGAGTATAATTATGCCTCTTATCTTTCTGTCAATGATAGTTTGTTGTTATTTGGTGGTTTGACACATTATCTCAAAATTAATCCTTCTTTAGTAAAAATATACAATAGGATTGACCATTTATATTTTACTAAAATAAATTATCAAAACGCAAATTCAAATCATTATGATTATTTTAGTCAACATCAAACCATCCAATTAAAGGATAAAAATGATTTTGTTAGAATAAATATTGCTATAAATGCCTTTTCCAACCCAAATTATCATTCGTACTTTTATAAAATAAATGAAAATAGAAATTGGATAAGTATAGGAAATAAACCACTAATTGAGATTTATAATTTGGATGAAGGGAAAAATTCAATTGAAATTAAAGCAATAAATGAATTGGGTGTCGAAGCTTCAAATCGTTTGTTCATGACCATTGTCGTACCTGTTGCATTTTATAATTCTGCATATTTTTATATCGGAATTGTGGTGTTATTGCATTTCATTGTGCTTATTGTCATCAATGAGAGGTCAAGAAACTTGAAAAAAATTATAGCATTAAAAAATCAAATTTCACTTGACTTACATGATGAAGTTGGGAGTATTCTAACCGGAACTTCAATACAAGCGGAAATATTGAAACTGAAGTATCCAAATGACAATGGACTTGTTTTGATTGAAAAAAACTCGCGTTATGCCATCCGTTCAATGAAGGACATGGTTTGGAGTATGAGTAATTCAATTGTTAAGCTCTCTCATTTTATTGACAGGGTTAGTGAAGTTTCAAGGCAAATAATTATTGAAGATACCATAGAATTTGATTTTCAATACAAAATAGAACATTCTCACTTAGTGCTCACAACATGGCAAAAACGTAACATGTTGTTTATAATAAAAGAAGCTTTAAACAATGTAATTAAGCATTCTAATGCAAGTCGATGTTTATTAATTATTGATGAAGTTAAAGGGTATTTAACTATACAAATTGAGGACAATGGTATTGGTATAAACAGTAACGAACACATCTCAGGATTTGGTTTAGCAGGGATAAATAAAAGAGCAAAAGACATTAATGCGAATATTTCAATTGTTAGCAATGAAAATGGAACAAGAATTACTATTAAATTAAAAATATGATAAAATTAGCAATTATAGAGGACGACCTAATTATTAGAAAAGGTTTGGTAGATTACTTAAGTAAGGATTTTGATATTTGCTTTGTGTCGGATAGTATCGAAGAAATTACAAAATTCTTTAAAAAAGGAAAGCAACCAGACATTATTTTGTTAGATTTGATTTTGCCATCGGTCAATGGGAATGATTTAATTCCAAAGCTAAAAACTTTATATCCGCAAGCGCACATTGTTGTTTATTCAGTTATGGAAGATAGTGAAAATGTATTTAAGTCACTTTCAAAGGGCGCAATAGCTTATGTCTCCAAAGACCATTCCATGGTTGAGATGGTTGATATATTGAAGGTTGTTTACAATGGAGGTTCTTTTATGAGCCCAAGTATTTGTAGGAAAGTAATGAGTTGTTTCCAGCCCAAAAAAGATGTGTTAATTGACTTGTCAAAAAGAGAAAAGGAGGTTGCAAATGGTATTTTAGAGGGTTTAAGTTACAAATTAATTGCTGCTAAGTATGACATTTCAATAGATACAGTTAGAAAACATATCAAAAATATTTATTCCAAACTTCATATAAGGAGTAAAGCAGAGATATTTAGTTTGAAAGATAAAAACAGTAATTTTTTAAACCAATTTTAGACTTTAAATCTTCTATTTTTTGGCTTTTCGAATTAAAATGGTTTAGTTTAAATAGTATAATTCTAATAAAATAGACAATGTAATTGTGCTTGTATTTTATAGTAAAGTTATTGTAACCATAAACTATAAGTATTAATTAGCAAAACAAATACTAGATTTAATTTATTGGATTTTGATGTTGATTAATGGCATCCTTATTGAATGTGTTACTATATGGTGTAAAAAAACCAAAACTTCAATAAGTGGAATTTAAAATACTCACTTATTTTTGATGGGTTAAGTTTAGTTCTAAAAATCACGGTAATCAATCAACTTTAAGTTAATCAATGAATCATAATTTTTGAAGTTAAAAATTAAAGATGATTTAAAGTATATTGTTTTTTAGCAGAATTTAATTTTTTTTAATAATTTTATGTTCATCATCAAATATACTTTCATTTCGTTATTTATAATATTTACAAACTTTTTGGATGCACAAATATTAAATGGGGCTTCACAAGTAAAAAAATATTTACCACTAATTCAAGTGAAAAAAGTAGCACTCGTTGTTAATCACACTAGTTTGATTAATCAAACTCATTTAGTAGATTCATTGATGAGTTTAGGAATTCAAGTTACTTGTATTTTTGCACCTGAACATGGTTTTAGAGGTGATAAAAGTGCAGGAACACATGTCAATAGCGACATTGATACTAAAACAGGAATAAAAATAATTTCCTTATATGGTAGCCACAAAAAACCTACAAATGAGGATATGCAAAACGTAGAATATGTCATTTTTGATATTCAAGATGTTGGGGTTCGTTTTTATACTTATATCAGTACAATGCACTATGTAATGGAAATTTGTGCTGAATTAAATATTCCATTAATAGTATTAGATAGACCTAATCCAAATGGACATTATGTAGATGGTCCTGTATTACAAAAAGAGTTTCAAAGTTTTGTTGGAATGCACCCCATCCCTTTGGTTCACGGATGTACAGTGGGAGAACTGGCTCTAATGATAAATGGTGAAAAATGGTTAAACGGAGGATTAAATTGTCCATTAGAGGTAGTTAAAGTTGCCAATTATACCCACCAAACTCCATATCAATTGCCAATAAAACCATCACCAAATCTCATGTCTCAAAGTGCTATTTACCTGTATCCAAGTTTAGGGCTTTTTGAAGGTACTGTTGTAAGTATAGGTCAGGGAACAAATAAAGCATACCAGTGCTTTGGTTCACCTGATTTAGGGTTTGGAAATTACAAATTTGTACCTAAAAGTATTAAAGGGGTTGCGGAAAATCCTAAATTTTTAAATGATACATGTATTGGTTTTGACATGACATTGTATGGAGAAAAAAGACATTTTGAACAAAATGAGTTGAACTTAAATCCATTAATTATGAGTTATCGCCATTCCCAAAATCCACTCAATTTTTTCAATAAGAATGGTTTTTTCGACAAGTTAGCGGGTACAAATAAACTTAGAAATCAAATAATAGAGGGTAAATCTGTCTATGAAATTAGACAATCTTGGCAACAGGAGTTAAATAGTTATAAAGAAATAAGGGCAAAATATCTGTTGTATCCACAAAATTAGTAGCTATTTTATAAATAAATTGTTTTTTTTACTAAACAATTTGGATAATTGACAATTTATTCACTACATTTGCACTCCCAATTTAAAACGTATGTCAAGAGTTTGTGATTTATCAGGAAAAAAGGCGTTAGCAGGTAATAATGTTTCTCATAGTAACCGTAAAACTAAACGTAGATTTTACCCAAATTTACATGAGAAAAGATTTTTTATACCAGAAACAGCAGAGTGGATTACCCTTAAAGTATCTGCTTCAACCATTAGAACTATTAACAAAATAGGCATTACCGAAGCATTAAACAGAGTATTTAAGAAAGGAACAATATAATCATGGCAAAAAAAGGCAATCGCATACAAGTAATATTAGAATGCACCGAACAAAAAAATTCGGATGTACCAGGTATGAGCAGATATATTACAACTAAAAACAAAAAAAATACAACTGAAAGAATTGAATTGAAAAAATACAATCCTTTCATGAAAAAAGTAACCGTTCACAAAGAAATTAAATAATTAAATTATGGCAAAGAAAGTTGTTGCAACATTAAAAAAAGCAGGAGAAGGTAAAGACTTTGTTAAAGTTTTCAAAGCAATAAAATCTAAAAACGGTGCTTATTCTTTCAAGGAAGACATCATCACCGGAGAAGAAGCGAAAACTTATTTTAATAAATAATAAACAAAATATATTTAGATTGCCTCCGGAAACGGGGGCTTTTTTTTTACTATTTAATCAATACAATCAATGTCAATATTTGATATTTTTAAATCCAATAAAAAAGTTGAGGTTCAATCAACCGAAATTTCTAAAGGGCTTGAAAAAACAAAAGATAACTTTTTTACTAAACTCTCAAAAGCAGTTGCCGGTAAATCTACAGTTGATGCTTCTTTTTTAGATGAATTGGAAGAAATTTTGGTCTCTAGCGATGTGGGTATTTCTACCACTATTAAAATTATTGAAAGAATAGAAACCAGAGTAAAACAAGACAAATATCTAAACACGGCCGAATTACACTCAATCTTAAGAGATGAAATAAACCTATTACTAACAGAAAATAAAAAGACACCAGATTTTGATTTTACCATGAAAAATCAAGTAAAACCTTTCATATTAATGGTTGTTGGGGTTAATGGTGTTGGAAAAACAACTACAATTGGTAAAATGGCCAATCAATTTGTAAAAAACGGAAACAAGGTTTTGTTGGTAGCTGCCGATACTTTCAGAGCAGGTGCTGTGGATCAATTAGAAATATGGAGTCAAAGGGTAGGATGTGGTTTTTTTGCTAAAGGGATGAATACCGACCCTTCTGCCGTGGCTTTTGAAGCGCTTCAAATTGCAAAAAATGAACAATATGACGTCGTTATTGTTGATACCGCAGGAAGATTACATAATAAAGTGAATTTGATGAACGAGCTAAGTAAAATAAAAAGGGTAATGTCAAAAATATACAACTATGCACCTAATGAAGTAATGCTTGTATTAGACGCCTCCACTGGGCAAAATGCTTTTGAACAAGCCAAACAATTTACTGCCGCAACTGAAGTTACTTCACTTGCTTTAACCAAATTAGATGGAACCGCCAAAGGAGGTGTCGTTATTGGTATAAGCGACCAGTTTAAAATTCCAGTAAGAGTTATTGGTGTTGGCGAAGGAATTCAAGATATTCAATTGTTTAATGCCAAGTCTTTTGTAGATTCTTTATTCGAAGTGTAAAATGAAAACTAAATCTTTAAAGCAAAATAAAATAAATATAATTACACTTGGGTGTAGTAAAAATTTAGTCGATAGTGAAGTCTTGTTAAGTCAACTCAAAGGCAATGATATGGACGCAACTCACGAGTCTGAAAAGGATGATGCTAACATTATTGTCATAAATACCTGTGGATTTATAGACAATGCAAAGCAAGAAAGTATAGACACTATACTCCAATATGTTGATGAAAAAGAAGCAGGAAGAATTGATAAATTGTATGTTACAGGCTGTTTATCTCACCGATATAAAGACGAATTAGAAAATGAAATTCCACAAGTTGATGCCTATTTTGGTACTTTGGAATTGCCTAATTTGTTGAAAACATTAGGAGCAGACTATAAACATGAACTAATAGGAGAAAGACTTACCACTACACCACAACATTTTGCTTATTTAAAAATAAGTGAAGGTTGTAACAGGCCCTGCTCGTTTTGTGCAATTCCTCTAATGAGAGGAAAACACGTTAGTAAATCCATAGAACAAGTGGTGACTGAAGCTCATAATTTAGCTAAAAACGGAACAAAAGAGTTAATGCTAATTGCACAAGATAGTACTTATTATGGTATTGATTTGTACGGTGAAAGAAAGTTGAAAGAACTATTGGAAGCCTTGTCAGAAGTAGAAGGTATTGATTGGATTCGGTTACATTATGCTTATCCATCACAATTCCCTGCAGAAATATTACCTGTAATGGCTTCTAAGCAATCTATTTGCAAATATTTGGACATGCCTGTTCAGCATATTTCAGACAATGTTCTGAAAAAAATGCGAAGAGGTATCACCAAAAGGAAAACATACGAGGTGCTCAATGAAATTAAGGAAAAAGTGCCAGGAATTTCATTAAGAACAACTTTATTGGTTGGACACCCAGGTGAGACAGAGGAAGATTTTGAAGAATTAAAGCAGTTTGTAAAAGATTTTCAATTTGACAGACTCGGCGTATTTACTTATTCGCATGAGGAAAATACACATGCCCATTCCTTCGAAGACGATGTGCCTGAACATATCAAAAAAACCAGAGCTTCTGAAATAATGGCCATTCAAGAAGATATTTCTCTTGAAAAAAATAAACTAAAAATTGGAACTACTTTAAAAGTATTGTTTGATAGAAAAGAAGGTGATTATTTTATAGGAAGAACAGAAGCTGATTCTCCCGAAGTGGACAATGAGGTTTTGGTTGAAGCCAAAAATCAGTATGTTAAAATTGGTGATTTTGCAAATGTTTTAATCACCGCAGCAGAATCGTTTGACTTAATTGGAACTGTAGTTAAATCTTAATGAAATGATTTTTAATGCCAATCATCTTCCATTTTTAAGTTCAACAACCAAAGCATTTATAGATAAAAAGCCAGAATTAGTTAAGCTATTTGAATCACAAAGTTCTTATTTTTCACTCAATGAAGCCATTAAAGGTAAAAAAGAGTTTTCTCAAAATCGGAGAGTTGTTTTAGTTGAAGAGTTAAAAAATCAATACAAAAAACTTAATTTAAATACAACTGATAGTCAACAGGTCGTTTTTAATATTGAACGATTGCTGTCACCCAATACTTATACAGTCACCACTGGTCAGCAACTTCACCCTTTGCTTGGTCCCTTGTATGTCCTTTATAAAATAAATGATACCCTTCAATATGTAACATTGCTCAATAATGTATATCCTGAATTAACTTTTGTTCCAGTATTTTGGTTAGCCTCCGAAGACCATGATTTTGACGAAGTTAAAAATGTCAACTTGTTTGGTAAAAACTTTCAATGGTCATCGGACGAATCAGGAGCAATTGGAAGATTTAGTACAAATGGAGTTGTAACTTTAATTGATGAAATTCTTGAATCAGTTTCATTAAATGAGGAGCAAAAAGGACTTTTAATTCATTGGAAAACTTGTTATTCTGAATCCCAAACCATGTCAGAATCAACTGCCAAATTGGTTCATTCTGTGTTTGGGTTTGATAAGATAATTGTGATAGATGGAGATTCAAAAGCATTAAAACAAGAGTTAATCCCTGTTATTAAAAAAGATGTTTTAAGTTCCATTAATTATAAAGTATTTAATGAATTTTCGGACAAACTGAAAGAACAAAAATATTCCCTTCAATTAGGCGCTAGAGAAATCAATTTTTTTTACCTCGACCATCAATTGCGTTCAAGAATAGTAAGAGAAGAAGGTTTATTTTCCGTTTTGGGAACAGAATTAAAGTTTACAGAAACAGAGCTTTTGAATTTGATTGAAACAGATACTGATAAATTCAGCCCTAATGCAGTTTTACGACCTTTATATCAAGAAACTATATTGCCTAATGTGGCTTATATTGGAGGTAATGCGGAGGTAAATTATTGGTTGCAGTTGAAAGGGATTTTTGATGAAAATATCACTGTTGCCCCAGAAATAAGATTGAGAACAAGTGTATGGTTACTCAATAAAAAGCAACAGAAGCTGTTAAATTCATTGTCGTTCGACCCCATTCATTTTTTTGAAATTAAAGAGAAAAATGATTTCTTGAATTATTTGAGTGTGTCAAACACAGTGTTCAAGAATTTGAGTGTTGAATTTGAGGTATTAAAAGATAAAATACAAAGCGAAACCCGCAAAGTTGGTATCAATGAAATGTCCACTTTGGTAGAATTAGGTAAAGATTACTCAAAAATTTTAAAGAAAATAAATCAACTTTATCAAGACAAATTAAGTTTAGAGTTAGAAGATAAGCTTATTAAAATCAATGATTTATTTGAAGGTTATTTTGCAAAAGAATCATTGCAAGAACGCAAACAATTTTGTGCAGAATGGCTTTTAAAAAACCCAAAATTGATAGGCTTATTAACATTTAAGCCACAATTAGATCAAAATTTTGCTTCAATTTTATTTATTTAATTAATTGAATATCAATAAATTGAATAAATATTTAAATTACAAGATTATTTTAAGGTTAATTGTTTTGTTTTTTGTATTAAAAACTTATACCTTTGCCAATTCAAAATGAAAACCAAATTTGTAATGAATTTAAGTAAAACTTTAGTACTAGGATTTTGTTTGTTTGCAACTTCTTTATTTGTAAACGCTCAAGAAAAAGAGAAAATGGCAGATCATCCTTATGCCAAAAACAAATGGGCTGCTGGTAAAACAGCTGACTCAGGACAAATTTTACAAGCTTCATATTTCCAAGATAGAAGAGCTAAAAAATGGTCTGTAGGTTTATTAGCTGGAGTCTCAGCTTTGCATGGTGATGCTGATAAAAAACAAATGGGATATGATTTTGCTCCATTTGTTAAATATTCAATTTCACAGACATTTGCACTAAGAGGTGAATATAACTTTGCAATGTTAAGAGGTGAACGTGATTATCAAAACCCAACTTTCTTCAAAGATAATTTCAGATTTAGAACTAATGTACAAGATTGGAACATTCAAGCTCATTTTACTTTAGGAAACATTTCCTTTTTAAGACCGCTTAGAAAAACACAAATGTATTTATTCACTGGTATTGGTCAAGGTTCATTTAAAGCAAATGCATACTTTGTTGACCAACGTTTATTTACTGGTGACTATTACCTTACATCAAACTTTGGTAGAGGTACTGCAAACCCAAATTTTGGCAAAAATGTAACTGAATCATATGAAGGAAGACATTTAATTATCCCTTTTGGAGTTGGTTTTAAACATTACTTAAGCAAAAACTTCGACTTAGGATTAGAATTACGTTCTACATTTTTAAGATCTGATGATATTGATGTCTACAATACTGCTATTTGGGCAAATAGATGGTGGGATTCTTACTCTTTTTTAAGAGCTAGTTTCGCTTACAAATTTGGTTCTAAAAATTCACAACACTATGATTGGTTGAGCCCGGTTGAATCTATTTACGAAAAGGTTGCTGATATCAAAAAGAAAACGGATTGTTTAGGTGTTGACGATGACAAAGACCACGTTTCTAATTGTTTCGATCAAGATAATACAACTCCTGATTCATGTATGGTATATGGTAATGGTATGGCTGTTGACAGTGATGGTGATGGTGTTCCAGATTGTCAAGATTCAGAGCCATTCTCAGACAAAGGTGCTATAGTTGATGCAGCAGGTGCTTCAGTTGATAGTGATGGTGATGGTATCCCTGACCACAGAGACAGAGAAAATAATTCTAGTCCAGGAGCATTAGTTGATGCTAATGGTATTGAAATTAAAATGTGCTGCAGCTGTGAAGGTGCTACTTTCCCTCCAATCTCTATCTCTAGCAATTGCTTAACAAAAGAAGTTAAAAACATGTTGTATGCTGTTGCAGACAAAATGAGACAATGTCCTGAAAACAAATTAGTATTGAATGGTCCTGGTGGAAAAAGTTCTAAATACAACGCAGCAAGTAACACTCGTTGCATGGAAGAAATCGTTAAATTCTTAAACGAGAAATTCGGTATCTCTAGAGACAGAATTATTACCAACTACAATGCTGGAACTGAATCTAAAAATACAATTGAATTAATTATTAAATAATTAATATAAAACATTATTAAAGCCTCAAGATTTTCTTGAGGCTTTTTTTTTAAATTTAAAATTGAAAATAAATGGAACAACTCAAACAAATTATAGAACAATCTTGGGAAAACAGAGAACTTTTAAAAACCAAAACATCACAAGATGCTATATTAAAATTAATAGAATTATTAGATAATGGTTTATTAAGAGTAGCACAACCCATTGAAAACAACAAATGGCAAGTGAATGAATGGATTAAAAAAGGCGTAATTCTGTATTTTCCAATTTCTTCAAATAAAACTGAAAAAATTGGTGCTTATGAGTTTTATGATAAAATACCATTAAAATCGGATTTTGAATCCAAGTCGGTACGTTCTGTTATGGGTGCAGTTGCTCGTTATGGCTCATTTATAAATAAAGGGGTAATATTAATGCCGAGTTTTGTAAATATTGGTGCTTATGTGGATAGTGGAACAATGGTTGATACATGGGCTACCGTAGGAAGTTGTGCTCAAATTGGCAAAAACGTACATCTTAGTGGTGGTGTTGGTATCGGTGGAGTTTTAGAGCCTATTCAAGCTGCCCCTGTAATCATTGAAGATGACTGTTTTATAGGTTCACGTTGTATTGTTGTTGAAGGAGCACACATTGCCAAAGAAGCAGTTTTAGGTGCAGGTGTTACTATTACTCAATCAACCAAAATAATAGATGTTACTACTACAGAAAGAGTAACTTACCAAGGTTATGTACCCGAAAGAAGCGTTGTCATTCCTGGGAGCTACGAAAAAGAGTTTCCTGCTGGTAAGTTTCATGTGCCATGTGCCATTATTATTGGTAAAAGAAAACCAAGTACCGATCTTAAAACTTCATTGAATGACGCTTTAAGAGAACATAATGTAGCAGTTTAATTATTGTGAATATTGGATTTGATGCAAAACGGTTTTTCCATAATCAAACAGGATTAGGGAATTACAGCAGAGATTTAGTCAATGCTCTAGCAACTTTTTTCCCTGAACATCGTTATTTTTTATTTGATAAAAAAGGAGGGAATGAACTAGTTTTCCCACTTGAACCTGTTTTGCCTTCTAGTTTCAATCAATCTTATTTATGGAGAGCCAAACAAATATTGAAAGAAAAAGTGTTCCAAAATTTAGATGTTTATCATGGTTTAAGTAATGAATTGCCTTTCGGTAACTATCCAAGTCATGTTAATAAAATAGTAACTATACACGATGTGATATTTAAATCACATCCGCAAAATTATTCGTTCATAGATAGGTCAATTTACCATATTAAAACCAAACATGCAGCCTCTGTTGCCGATACGGTTATTGCAACAAGTAAGTTTACTGCCCAACAAATTCAATTGTATTATCCTATTGATTCTAGTAAAATTAAGGTAGTTTATCAAGCTTGTAATGAGATTTTTAATCAAGTTGTAACAGATTCTAAGGTACAACCTTTTAAAGATAAATATAAGCTAGATAATCCATTTTTTCTATATGTTAGTAGTTTTAATCAACGCAAAAATCACCTGTTCTTATTAAGAGCATTTAAAAAATACCCTAACAAAAACCACCATTTAGTATTGGCAGGTTCCATGGGCGATAGTTTAAAAGCTGTTAATCAGTTAATTACTGACTTAGATTTGAATAAGCGTGTCACCATTTTGCCCAATATGGATCAACAAGAATTAACGGTTTTATACAATGCCGCATCTTGGTTTGTTTACCCTAGTATTCAAGAGGGTTTTGGAATTCCATTGTTGGAAGCCATGACTTGTCATTTACCAATTTTAGCCTCGAATATCCCGGTTTTTCAGGAGATAGCTTCCCCTGAGGTATTATTCTTTGAATTAAAGAAAGAAGAGGAACTATTAAACCAATTAATTATACTTAGCGAGTTAGACAAAATTGATTATACGTCTCACATACAACAATATAGCAAAGAGTCTATCTCAAAACAATTAATGACAATTTACAAAGGATAAAAAAATTGAATCGTATCTAAATTTTTAGATTTATATTTGGCACAAATATTGACAAATAAAGTTTATGAATATGATAAAATTAAGAGCTATTTTTGCAGCTTTAGTATTAATGATGACATTAGAAGAATCAATTGCACAACAAGAAGACGGTTTATACGCCAAGTTTACCGTAAGTAAAGGAACATTTTTAGTTAAATTATTCCCAGATAAAGCACCCTTAACGGTATGTAATTTCGTTGGATTGGCTGAAGGTAAAATTAAAAATTCAGCTAAAGCAGAAGGTGTTCACTATTATGATGGATTAAAATTTCATAGAGTAATAAGTAAAGTTAATGGTGATGGACAAGATTTTATGATTCAAGGAGGCGATCCTCAAGGAACAGGTATGGGCGGTCCAGGTTATTCTTTTGCTGATGAATTTCACCCTAGTTTAAAACATGATGTTCCAGGTTATTTGTCTATGGCTAACTCAGGTCCTAATACCAACGGTAGTCAATTCTTTGTAACAATAGTTCCAACACCATGGTTAGACAACAAACACAGCATTTTTGGAAAAGTAGTAGAAGGTCAAACTATCGTAGATTCAACAAGAACCAATGATATGTTAGTAAAAGTTGAAATCATAAGAAAGGGAGCTGTTGCTAAAAAATATGTTGCCAATCAAGCTGAGTTTGACAAACTTAAAGCAAGTGTTGAAGAAAGAAAAGCAGCCTTTTTAAAAGCTGAAAAAGAAAAAAAAGACAAAGAATTCAGTGATTTAGTTTTAAAAACATATCCTAATGCAAAGAAAACAAACAGTGGTTTGTATTATGTTGTAGAACAAGAGGGTACTGGTCCTCAAGCAATGGCTGGTAATGATGTAAAAGTTCATTATGTAGGTAAATTGATTGATGGTAGTGAATTTGATAATTCATATAAACGTAATGACCCTATCGCATTCAAACTAGGAACAGGAAGAGTGATTCCAGGTTGGGATGAAGGTATTGCTTTAATGAAAGTGGGTGCTAAGTATAAATTAATTATCCCTTATCAATTAGGATATGGTGAACGTGGTGCTGGTGGAGTAATCCCTCCATATGCAACATTGATTTTTGATACTGAATTAGTAGAAGCTAAATAGCTTTTTTCAAATAATATTTAAGAAACCGTCCAAAAGACGGTTTTTTTATGGCTTATCAGTTATTTCGTAAGATAAGTTGGCGCTTGCCCAAAAGTTTATTTTCTTGTCTTGTTCAAAGATATAAAAGGCTTTCAACTCAGGGTTTAATTCACACAGTTTAATAGCTTCTTTTAATCCCATTACCATTGCCGCAGTGGCGTAGGCATCTGCTTCTGCTGCCGATGGTGCTAAAATTGTTGCACTTAGCATTTCATTGCGTGCAGGAAACCCTGAAATAGGGTCTATGCTGTGGCCATATCTTTTGCCGTTCTTGAAAAAGAAATTTCTGTAGTTGCCACTTGTAGCTAATGCATAATTCTTAAGAGGAATAGAGCAAAACTCAATTTTTTTCTGCGAGTTAATAACAGGTTTTTCAATTTTAATAGGCCAGAATGAATCGTGCCCATTGTTCCCTTTTGCCCTTATTTCACCACTAATGTTAATGTAGTAGTTTTTAAAGTGATAAACAGAATCAAATAATTGAGAAATAATATCAACCACATGACCTGCTGCTATACCATTAAAATTAACTTGTTGATTTGGATTTGATTTTTGTGGAAGTTTGCCTTTAAAATCAACTAAAAAGCCGTAGTTTAATTTTTTTAAACTGTCAACAATACGTTGGTCTATCAACTCAGGGTTTTGTTTATTATTGCCAAATCCCCAATAATTTATCAAAGCGCCAATTCCAGGATTAAAACTGCCATTACTTTGTAAATGGATTTTTCTTGAAATACTATCTAAGGCTATGAAATAGTGTTTAGATTGGTAAAAAGACAAAGAGTCTTCTGTGTTTAAAGGACGGTTACCATTGAATTTTGATACAATAGATTGACTGTCGTATGTGCTAACCAAGTAGCTATAAAACCCAAGAATATAATCGATTTTTTCTTGAATATTGATGCTACTATCATAGGCAATTTCATAAGTTGAGCCCATGGTTTTACCTTTCAATATCGTATACTTGTCGACAGTTTTGTGGTTTGAACAAGCCAAAAAGAAAAGTAATGAAAAAATAAGTGTGCTTAGTTTCATGGTTTAATTAAAAAATCTCGGTTGGTTTTCATCACTTTCCCAAATACATAATCTTGAATTTGAACAACTTCTTTGTTGTTGTTATTGATGAAAGCATAAAAATTTTCAATGTCGTATTCCAATGGATTTCCTTGACGGTCGAACTGAATATTAGTGTCTTCAAACATTCCTTTTTTGTGAATTTTGAGATGTGTTGTTTTTCCTGCAGATGTAAGGGATAAAGTTAAAAGGGGAGGTGTGTTGTAAATAGAGTCTATTTGTTTGTCAGACAAGTTGATAGGGAAACCTTCATAAGCCAAATTCTCCCATAATTTTAAATAGGATTTAAGTTTATTTAAGTTGACAATTTTATTGTTTTCAAGTGCAATTCCAT
Source organism: Bacteroidia bacterium (assembly GCA_044377005.1). Taxonomy (GTDB): domain Bacteria; phylum Bacteroidota; class Bacteroidia; order NS11-12g; family UBA955; genus JABMMZ01. The sequence continues at coordinate 26,551 of JBILJV010000005.1, read as the reverse complement.
TAATAATAAGTTGAGGAATTTGACCTTTGCTATTTTTAATTTCAAAAGATTGTTCCTCATTTTGGTGCCATTTTACTTGAATGTTTTCAATTTGTACGTCAGTAGATGCAAAAACAGTTTTGGAGCGCCAAGCTTTGGCATCAGTATAGAAACGCGTATTCAAAAACCCATTAAATCCAGGAATATGGCATATATAGGGTTCAGCAGCTTTATCCATGTAGAAATAGGTGCCCATTTCGTTACTGGTATTGTTACCAACATAAAAAACTTTACTCAATACATTGTTTTCGTATATCTCTACTTTTGTGCCATTTAAAGCAATGTTTTTGATTACTTGATTCAACTGTTTTTTAGAAACAGGTTTTTTTACTCTAACTTTTCTTAGGGTCTCCAACAAAATTTCAATCTGCGAAATATTTCCAATGTGCTCATTATTAACCAGCCATTCTTTAGCATTAACCTTGCTTAAGGTTACATATTCTTTAGAGAATTTATTGGTAATAAATATCTTATCTATTTTTTCAGTTGATTTAAAATCAAAAGCTTTCTCATTATTGTTGAGGGTAGATACATTTTTGTTATTAAAAATGAAATAAACCACCGCAAGGGCAACAATGGTAACGATTAAAACAAGCGTTTTTTTATTAAACATAATTGGGTGTAAAAAGAATAGTATTGTTTTGACAAAAAAGAATTGTCGTTAGCTGCAATTATCTGCTATAGTTTGGCGCTTCTTTGGTAATTTTTATGTCGTGTGGATGGCTTTCTTTGATACCAGCGTTACTAATTTTGATAAATTGAGCTGTCTGTAAATCTTGAATAGTACCAGCACCGCAGTATCCCATTCCGGCTTTTAAACCACCTACATACTGATAAATCACTTCACTTACTTTTCCTTTATATGGCACAGTGCCAACGATACCTTCGGGTACTAATTTCGAAATTTCAGATTCAGCATCTTGGAAATAGCGGTCTTTACTACCTTCTTTCATAGCTTCTATACTTCCCATACCACGGTATGATTTTACCATTCTGCCTTCGTAAATATTGGTTTCACCGGGGCTTTCATCAGTGCCAGCAAACATGCCACCAGCCATAATAGAACTTGCACCAGCCACTATTGCTTTAACAAGGTCACCACTATATCTAATGCCTCCATCAGCTATTACAGGTATGCCAGTTTCTTTTAAAGCATCAGCGCAATTCATAATAGCGGTCAGTTGAGGTACACCAATACCTGCAATAATTCTTGTGGTACAAATACTACCCGGACCTACACCCACTTTTACTGCATCAGCACCAGCTTTTGCTAACTCTAAGGCAGCTTCACCAGTGGCAATATTACCAACTATGACTTCAAGTTTAGGAAATTCCTTTTTAATTTTCTTTAATTCTGTTACAACGCCTTTGGAATGACCGTGCGCAGTGTCTAAAGTTATAACGTCAACTTCTGCATCAACTAATGCTTTAACACGTTCCAAAGTGTCGGCGGTAATACCTACTGCAGCACCAACTATTAAGCGACCAAACTTGTCTTTACAAGCGCGTGGATGGCTTTTTAATTTTTGAATGTCTTTATAAGTAATTAATCCTGCTAATTTGCCTTTTTTATCAATAATTGGCAATTTTTCAATTTTATGTTTTTGTAAGATAGACTCTGCTTTTGCTAAATCGGTACCAATTTCACCAGTTACTAAACCTTTAGTGGTCATAACTTCGAAGATTTTTTTCGAAATGTTTTTTTCAAATCTCAAATCGCGATTGGTGATAATACCAACCAAATTGTTTTTAGCATCAATAATAGGAATACCACCAATGTGGTGTTCTTTCATTAGTTTCAAAGCATCATTCAGTGTAGAATCACCTGTAAGGGTAATGGGGTTTTGAATCATCCCACTTTCGCTTCGTTTTACTTTAGAAACTTCTTTTGCTTGTTGAGCAATAGTCATGTTTTTATGAATGATACCAATTCCGCCTTCGCGAGCTACAGCGATAGCCATGCCACTTTCAGTAACTGTATCCATAGCAGCAGAGATAATAGGAACATTTAAAGTAATATTTTTAGTTAATTTCGTTTGAGTATTAACATCTCTTGGAAGTATTTCACTGTAACGAGGAAGAACTAGTACGTCATCGAAGGTAAGACTGTCAGAAATGATTTTGTTTTGGATACTAAACGAATTTTTTGTTGTTTTAGCCATGCAAATAGTTAGATAGGTTATTTGCGGTGCAAAGATAAGAGTTTTATTTGAATTTTAAAACTGCATTGTAATGGCATAAACTAATAAAATCTTTCTTTGTAATAAATTATTGATTTTGAATTTGAAAATCAATAGATTGTGCGTTTAAAAAAATATTTTCCAAACAATGATTCACTCCAATCCAATAGGGCATTTCATTGATGGAGTCAAAAGCGCGGGTTGTGATAAAAGCTGCTATTTTACCTTTGGTAATACTGCCATACTCTTTTTCCAATCCAACGGCTTTCGTTGCATTAATGGTGAGTGCATTAAAACCTTCGATGGGCAACATGCCGTTGTATAAACAAGCCAAACTCCAAGTAAACCATAAGTTGTAATGTGGACTGCTTCCAGGATTAAAATCGGACGCTATAGCGATGGGTAAACCTGCATCAATCATTTGTCTGCATGGGGTGTAAGGTATTTTTAAGAAAAAAGAACTGCCCGGCAATGCCACAGGCATGGTTTCGCTGTTTAACAAACAGTCTATCTCTGCTTCACCAATATGTTCGAGATGGTCTACTGATAAAGCATTGTTTTTAACCGCCACTTGAACGCCACCACTAATGCCCAATTCGTTGCCATGAATTTTTGCTTTGATGCCGTATTGTTCAGCTGCTTTTAATAACACATCGGTTTCTTCGGGGGTAAAAAACCCAAAATCACAAAACACATCCATAAAATCAGCCAATTGTTCTTTGGCTATTTGTGGTAACATATCGTTAATAATGAGGTCGATATAGGCTTGTCGATTTGCTTTGTACTCGGCAGGAATGGCATGTGCACCTAAAAATGTAGAAAGGATTTTAATGGGAACAGTGTTTTTTAAGCGTTTAATGACTCTCAAAATCTTCAATTCAGCTTCTGTGCTTAATCCGTAACCACTTTTTATTTCCATAACGGCAGTGCCACAAGCTATTGCATTATTGATATGCACTAAAGCTTTTTGGTATAGCAATTCCTCATCCATCTCTCTTAGTTTTTTAGCTGAATTAAGTATCCCCCCACCTTCATTGGCAATTTCAACATAAGTTTTACCTTGAATTCTCATCACAAATTCTTGATGCCTAGCCGAGGCAAATACTGCATGAGTATGTGAATCTACAAAACCGGGCATTAACCATTTGCCTTCTAAATTCTTGGTTTCAATACTTAAATTGGGACATTCAGACATGGGCCCAAAATCAGCAATTAATCCATTTTCGACTACTAAATAGGCATTAGTAATTGTTTCTATGTTTTGCATTTCGCTCCCTTTTAAATGGGTAGTTTCTATTGGTAAAATTCCAATTAATTGACCTATGTTTGTAATGAGTATATTTTTAGACATGTTAAATATTACGAATCATTTATTAAAATCTGTGAGCAAAGGTAATAAAGTTTTTATTGCCGATACAGCAAGAGTTATTGGAGATGTTCAATTACAAGATCAGTCGAGTGTTTGGTTTGGTGCTGTTCTAAGAGGTGATACTGAAACCATCAGTATTGGAAAGAATTCCAATATTCAAGACAATGCGGTTATTCATGCTGACCCAGGCTTCCCTTGTATGATTGGGGATGCATGTATAATTGGTCATGGGGCTATTGTTCATGGAGCAACATTAGCCAATAATGTACTAGTAGGTATGCATGCTACCATTATGAATGGCGTAAGTATTGGTGAATTTACTGTTATTGGTTCGGGTGCTGTGGTGCCAGAAGGGATGCAAATTCCTCCTTACAGTTTGGTAATGGGAGTGCCTGCCAAAATAATAAAACCAATAACTGAAGCGCAAAAAATAAAAATCATTAAAAATGCGGAGTCTTATGTTCAATTAGCGAAATTATATATTGAAAATCAGTTGTTTAATTCAAAGTGATAGACGTATAAAACAAAATGATATGTTAATTCAACAAAGAGTTTTATTTTTGTAGAATAATTCTAAATAAGAAAATGAGTGATTTTATAACCGTCTACGCCGAAGCTACTCCTAATCCTGAGAGTATGAAATTTGTAATCAGTAAAATGATTTTACCAAACGACAGCGCAGACTATAGAACAAGAGAAAAAGCGGAAGGGGTTTCTCCTTTAGCTACTGCAATATTTGACCAATTTTCATTTACCAATGGTGTTTTCATTATGAATAATTTTGTTTCTATCACTAAATTACCGGGAGTAGATTGGGCCGAACATATTACAAGTATCAGAGAGTTTATTAAAACATACATTGAGTCAGAAAAAGAGATAGTACTCAAAAACAAAGCGATTTCTTCTGAAGAAGCAGGTGAAATTGAAGCTAAAATTGTTAAATTATTAGATGACCATGTTAAACCAGCCGTTGAAATGGATGGTGGTGCTATAAGTTTTAAATCTTTCAAAGATGGTATAGTTACAGTTGTTATGAAAGGCAGTTGCAGTGGTTGCCCTTCTTCTACATTTACCTTAAAAGCAGGAATTGAAAACTTATTAAAAAGAATGGTGCCTGAGGTTGAGGCTGTTGAAGCAGAAGCAGAATAGTAATTTTTTACTATATTTGCTTTTTTTTTAACAAAATGAAATCAATTATTTTAAGTATTACTTGCCTAATTTTAGTATTTAGTGCTTGTAAAAAAGAATCAACAGATTCTTCCAATGTTGTTTTGCCGCAAGGTCCACAAGATTCTATTACCAGTTTTATGATTTATTTGGATGATATGATAGATTCTACCACCACTATTGCAAACTACACCGACATCGATGGTCCGGGTCCTAAAAGACCAACTTTTGGCGGTTTTTCTTTAAAGAAAAACAGAAATTACGAAGTTTCATTTCGCATTGAAGATGAAACAGGGGTGCCTATCGTTTTAAATAGTAAAATTAAAACCAATGCCAAAGATTACAGAATTTGTATCAATGAACCATTAGGCATAACAGTTAGCGCTAAAGACAGTGACGGTCAACATGCTCTTGGATTAGTCAACAGTTTAACTACTTCATCTCAAACAGGTAATGATTATATGACCTTTACTATAAAGTATCAAAAAGGGGTAAAAAATGGTCAATGTGATCCTGGAGTAGTTTATTTTACTTGCACATTGCCATTTTCGGTATTGTAATAACTACTGATAATAATAGAGCAAAAAAAAAGCGCAATTTTTTAAATTGCGCTTTTTTTATATGAGGATAAAATTAGTCTTTTTTAGCGTCTGCTTTCTTTTTACAACAAGATTCACCAGATTCTGATTTTGACTTGCAAGAAGATGCCGTTGCCGTTGTTGTTTCAGTTTTACTTTTGCAACAAGCTTTTGTTTGACCAGCACATTTTTTTTCTGTACTAGCTTCTACTTTAGCTTCTGAAGTTGATTTACTAGCTTTGTCAGGTTGTTGAGTTGCAATAACTGGTTTTGGTTGGTCATTAGCAGAAACAGCTGATTGTGCATTCGAAATGAATGACATTCCAACAAATAAAGATAAGGTTAAAATTAATTTTTTCATGATGTTGTAATTACAAATTTATATAAAAGTTATTCAAAAATCAAGCCAAAGTTGCAATAACGGTTTCACCTCCTCGGGTTTTTTCTTGCAATTGAACTTTGATTTGAGCAGTCAAAGGAAGGTATAAATCGATTCTAGAGCCAAATTTAATAAATCCCATTTCATTGCCTTGTTGAACTTGGTCGCCTTCTTTTACGTAATAAACGATACGTTTGGCAAGAGCACCTGCAATCTGTCTAAACAATACTTCTGCTTTAGAATTTGCAATGACAACAGTGGTTCGTTCATTTTCTGTTGAAGATTTTGGATGCCAAGCAACCAAATATTTTCCAGGATGGTATTTAGCATATTTTACAAGACCAGAAATTGGATTTCTATTAACATGGACATTAATGGGACTCATGAAAATACTTACTTGTTTTCTTTTGTCTTTGAAATATTCTGTTTCCTCTACATCCTCAATAACGACTACTGTGCCATCAGCTGGAGCGATAACATGTGAATCATTGATGATAGTTTTTCTCGAAGGATTTCTAAAAAACTGAAGGATGAGAATAAAAAAGACAAGAGATACGAATAAAATAGACTTACTAATCCAGTTTTCACCAATAAATTGATAAGACAAAAAATTGATTACACCCAAAATGAGCATAGTGAAAAAAATGATTTTATAACCTTCTCTATGAAATAACATCTTAATATGTTCCTCTTAATCTTTGAGTGGTAGCTACTTTTTCAATCGCAACGATATATGCAGCTGTTCTCATACTTACGTTAAATTTATTGCTATTTTCAAAAACGGTATCAAAAGCACTTTTCATTAATCTGTCAGCTCTTCTGTTAACTCGTTCCTCTGTCCAATAATAGCCCATTTTATTTTGAACCCATTCGAAATAAGAAACAGTTACACCACCAGCATTAGCTAAAATGTCAGGCACGACAATAATTCCTTTGTCGTTCAATATTTTATCAGCATTTGCGTTTGTTGGTCCATTTGCACCTTCAACAATCAACTTAGCTTTAATATTTGCAGCATTTTTGTCAGTAATTTGATCTTCCATAGCTGCAGGAACTAAAATTGTACAATCTAATTCTAATAATTCTGAGTTACTAACTTTACTACCACCAGTAAAACCTTCTAAATTTCCGTTTGCGTTGGCGTAGTTCATTGCATCAGAAACTGAAATGCCGTTTGGATTGTAATATCCACCTGTAATATCTGAAATTGCAATAATTTTAACACCTAACATTTCTATTAGTTTTGCAGATATAGAACCTACGTTTCCAAATCCTTGAACAACACAAGTACATTCGTCTGGTCTTAATCCCATTTTAGCAATAGCAGAGCGGGTACAAACCATAACACCTCTGCCGGTTGCTTCTACTCTACCTAAAGAGCCACCCATTGAAATAGGTTTACCTGTAATAACAGCAGGTGTAAATTTACCTTTAATTTTCGAGTATTCATCAACAATCCAAGCCATTTCCTGACCACCTGTATTCATATCTGGGGCAGGAATATCTTTGTCTGGTCCAATAAAATCACTTAAAGCGGCAGCATAAGCACGGGTTAATCTTTCTAATTCACCTTTGCTCATTTTTTTAGGGTCACATTTAATACCTCCTTTACCACCACCATAAGGAACACCAACAATAGCCGTTTTCCATGTCATCCATGCAGCTAATGCTTTAACTTCGTCAATGTCCACGTCCATAGAATAACGAATGCCACCTTTTGCTGGGCCAAGAGTTGTACTATGTTGAACACGATGACCTTCAAAAACTTCAACCTTGCCATTGTCCATCATTACAGGTAAATGAACGGTAAGGCTTTTAGCAGGATATTTTAGGGTGTTGTAGACGGAGTCGTCTAAACCAATAATTTTAGCAGCTTCATCGAAGCGTTTCATCATTGAATCTAATGGATTCAATTTGTTTTCAATTGTTGAGTGGCTCATTTTGTATGAAAATAATAATGGGATGCAAATTTAAACGATTATTCAATTATTCAAATAGTATTTATTGATATTCTGTTAATATCTGCTTATTATTATGTTTTTTGTTGATTTTATTGGGTTGTTGTGATTATTGCAATGCGATTTTTTTTTGAATATTGACTAAATTTGAATATTTTTCAAAAACAAGCAATCTGTTTTTTTATCATTTAACCTATTCAAATTACCTATTTTGGTTCTTATAAAATAAAATATAATCGTACTTTTGCCACTAATTAATTATGTCACAATACGACCATAAAAAGATAGAAGAAGATTGGCAAAAAGAATGGGCAAATAATCAGACGTTTAAAGCTGAAAATACAAGTGATAAACCCAAATATTATGTATTAGATATGTTCCCATATCCAAGTGGTGCAGGTTTGCATGTTGGACATCCATTGGGTTACATTGCTAGTGATATAGTAGCGCGTTATAAAAGGAACAAAGGATTTAATGTTTTACATCCTATGGGTTATGATGCTTTTGGCTTACCTGCCGAACAATATGCCATACAAACTGGTCAACACCCTGCCATTACAACAGAAGAGAATATAAAAAGATACAAGGAACAACTAGATAGAATTGGTTTTTCTTTTGATTGGTCAAGAGAAATAAGAACATCCGATCCCAGTTATTATAAATGGACACAGTGGATTTTTATTCAATTGTTCAATTCTTGGTATAATCCTCAATCTGATAAAGCAGAATCAATTTACGAATTGGTATCAACATTTGAAAAACAAGGTTATCGTTCGGATGAACTTCAATTTACATCAGCTGAATGGATAGGATTCGATGAAAAGAGAAAGTCGGATATTTTATTGCAATTTAGATTGGCTTTTTTGAGTGAAACCATGGTGAATTGGTGTCCTGCATTAGGATCAGTATTGGCAAATGATGAAATAAAAGATGGGGTAAGCGAAAGAGGAGGTTATCCGGTAGAGAGAAAATTAATGTATCAGTGGAGTTTGCGCATATCTGCTTATGCCGAAAGATTGTTACAAGGTTTAAATACTATTGATTGGACAGAAAGTATCAAGGAGTCGCAAAGGAATTGGATAGGAAAAAGTGAAGGTTGTTCGATTGTGTTTGAAATAGATAAAGTAAATAATTCACTCGAAGTCTTTACCACTCGACCTGACACTATCTTTGGTGTTTCATACATGGCAATAGCCCCTGAACATGATTTACTTAATGATTTGTGTATAGGGGAATTTAGAGATACTGCACTTCAATATGCAGAGAAAGCAAAAAACAGAAGTGAAAGAGAACGACAAGCTGAAGTAAAAAATATTACAGGCGCCTTTACAGGTTCTTATGTCAATCATCCATTTACGGGAAAGCAAATTCCAATTTGGATAGCGGATTATGTTTTAGGAGGTTATGGCACAGGTGCGGTAATGGCGGTTCCTGCTCACGATGGGAGAGATTTTGCTTTTGCCAAACACTTTGGATTGCCAATTTTAGAAGTGGTTTTGGGTGGGGATGTGTTCATTGAAGTATATGAAGCCAAAAATGGAAAAATAATCAATTCAGATTTTTTAAATGGATTAGAGGTAAAGGATGCTATAAAAGCGGCTATTAAAACCATTGAGCAAAAAGGAATTGGAAAAGGAAAAACCAATTACAGATTGCGAGATGCGGTTTTTGGACGACAAAGATATTGGGGTGAACCCATTCCCGTGTATTATGAAAATGGCATTCCGAAAACCTTTGATGAAAAGGATTTGCCATTGGTTTTGCCAGATATTGACAAGTATTTACCTAGTGAAACAGGGGAACCACCTTTGTCTAGAGCAAAGAATTGGTCATACAATGGCAACTCAATTGAAAACACCACTATGCCAGGTTGGGCAGGTAGTTCTTGGTATTTTTTAAGATACATGGATGCTCAAAATGAACACTGTTTGGTATCTAAAGAGACGGTTGACTACTGGCAAAATATTGATTTATATTTGGGTGGAAGCGAACACGCCACAGGACATTTGTTGTACTTCCGTTTCTGGACAAAGTTTTTACACGACATAGGTGTTGTGCCTTTTGATGAACCCGCTAAAAAATTGGTGAACCAAGGGATGATTCAGGGTATATCTAGCATAATTCACAGGGTAAATAATTCTAATAAATTTGTCTCAGTTGGTTTGAAAAATAATTTTGAAACCTCATCAGTCTATATTGATATTAATTTAGTTAAAAATAATGAAGTTGATATTGAAGGGTTAAAAAAATGGAGACCAAGTGAATTCGAAAATGCAGAATTTGAATTTGAAAATGGATTGTTTTTAGCAAGTTCTGAAGTAGGTAAAATGTCAAAAAGATGGCATAATGTAGTCAATCCAGATGATGTGTGCAACGAATACGGTGCCGACACTTTACGATTGTACGAAATGTTCTTGGGACCTTTGCAAGATGCAAAACCTTGGAGTACGCAAGGGATTGAAGGTGTTTTAAGGTTTTTACGTAAACTGTGGCGACTCTTCCACCAAGGTGAAAATGAATCTTTCTTGCTTTCTGACATTGAACCAAGTAAAGCAGAATTGAAAATATTGCACAAAACCATCAAAAAAGCAACTGAGGATATCGAGAATTTTAGTTTTAATACCTCTGTAAGTGCTTTTATGGTTTGTGTAAACGAATTGCAAGAACTTAAATGCAATAAAAGACAAATTTTAGAACCATTAATTGTTTTACTTTCACCATATGCGCCACATATTTGTGAGGAATTATGGCTTCAAGCAGCTCATAGCGAATCGATAGTTTATGCAAATTGGCCACAATTTAATCCTGAATTTTTAGTAGAAAATGAATTTAACTATCCGATTTCTTTTAATGGAAAAGTAAGATTTAATTTGTTATTCGCTTTAGACAAAGACCTCAAAGAAATTGAAACGGAAGTATTATTAAATGATCAAACATTAAAATATTTGGAAGGTAAACATGCCAAAAAAGTCATTGTTGTTAAAGGTAAAATTGTAAATGTTGTTATTTAATCTCCATTCATGTCAATACTAATCAAATACCTCAAACTGCAATGGCCTATCCTAATGTTAGCCTTGTTTTTAGCAGCCATCAACCAAACCTTTTCTTTGCTCGATCCTCAAATTACAGGTAGAATTGTGGATGAAATTATCATGAAAAAAGACTCACTAAGCAGTGATGAATTTCTTAAAAAAGCTTTGATGTTGGTGGGCATGTCTATTGGGGTTACTTTTATTTCAAGAGTAGCTAAAAATTTCCAGGATTATTATACCAATGTGATCGTTCAAAAATTAGGTGCTAAAATATTTGCAGATGGTTTGAAACATTCTCTAGAATTGCCCTACCAAGTGTTTGAAGATCAAAGAAGTGGTGAAACATTAAGTATTCTTCAAAAAGTAAGGATTGATACAGAAAAACTAATCACTGCTTTTATTGGGATTTTATTTACTTCAGTGGTCGGCATTGTTTTCGTAATGATTTTTACAATCAGTGTCAGTTTGAAAGTAGCGTTGGTCTATGTGGGAGCCATTATTGTGATTGGGTTAATTAGTTCTTTGCTGAGTAAAAAAATAAAAGTGATGCAAAAAAACATCATTGGCGAAACTACTGCTTTGGCAGGCAGCACAACAGAGAGTTTAAGAAATATTGAATTGGTTAAAAGTTTGGGTTTAGCCAATCAAGAAATTGAAAGGTTGAACAATACCACATTCAAAATATTAGGATTAGAACTTAAAAAAGTAAAATACATCCGTAGTTTGAATTTTTTGCAAGGTACTACCGTTCAATTAACCAGAAGCACTATGATTATTGTATTGTTGTTTCTTATTTTCAATAACACACTTTCTCCAGGACAATATTTTACATTCCTTTTTTATTCTTTCTTTTTGTTCAATCCTTTGCAGGAATTGGGTAATATTATTTTGATACACAGAGAAGCCGAAGTTTCTTTGGACAATTTCAAGAGATTGATGGACACGCCTATTGATTACAAACCTGCAAAACCTGCTTTGTTAGGCGATTTAAATTATTTTGAGTTTAAGAATGTGTCTTTCAAACACCAATCTGCCAATAACAATGCCCTTTCTGATGTAAGTTTTAGAGTAAATAAAGGCGAAACCATTGCTTTTGTTGGTCCTTCAGGTTCGGGCAAAACGACTTTGGTTAAACTTTTAGTTGGACTTTATCAACCAGCAATTGGTAACATTCTATATGATGGAATTGATGCCAAAGAAATTAATTTAGATGAACTCAGAGAAAAAATTGGTTTTGTAACCCAAGACACTCAACTGTTCTCGGGGACTATCCGAGAAAACATGTTATTTGTGAATCCTCAAGCAAGTGATGAAGATATTCTCAGTGCTTTAAACAAGGCAAGTTGTCAAGGTTTATTAGCTAGGGCAGACAATGGTATTAATTCAATGATAGGCGAGGGAGGAGTGAAAGTGAGTGGTGGCGAAAAGCAAAGATTATCTATAGCGCGTGCAATATTAAGAGACCCCGATTTACTGGTATTTGATGAAGCCACCTCGGCCTTGGACAGTTTAACTGAGGATGATATTACTCAAACCATCAAAAAAATAAACGAAGAACACAATTGCATTACCATATTAATAGCCCACCGATTAAGCACCATAATGCACGCCAATCGCATTTATGTTTTGGAACAAGGACAGATTGTAGAACATGGAAAGCATGATGAGTTACTGAACGAAAAAGGTCTGTATTACGCCATGTGGAGACAGCAGATAGGGGAAAGGAAGAATTTGTAGTATCTTTAACTAATACGCCTTCGCAAACAGCACCCTTTGAGATGAAGGATTGCTTGTTAATACGCATTTGCCTTCTTGTTGTTTGTTGTTTAATGGAATACAACGGATGGTAGCTTTGCTCAATTCTTTGATTTTTTCTTCGGTTTCCGATGTGCCGTCCCAATGCGCCGATACAAAACCTGCTTTGCTGTTCAATACCTCTAAAAACTCATCCCAAGTATTCACTTCTGTTATATTTTCATTTCTGTATTGTAACGCTCTATGATACATGGAATCTTGTATGTCATTTAATAACATCGGAATGGTGTCTAACAAATCATTGGCATTAATAATCTGCTTTGTTTTGGTGTCTCTACGCGCTATTTCTAATGTTTGATTGGCAACATCTCTTGGTCCAATGCCTATTCTTAGTGGCACACCTTTTAGTTCCCATTCAGCAAATTTAAAGCCAGGTTTGTGGGTATCGCGACTGTCAAATTTTACAGAAATATTAATTTGTGTTAAGCTTTTTTTGATTTTTTCAGCTTCAGCAAATACCAATTCTTTTTCTTCATCACTTCTAAAAATTGGAACAATAACAAGTTGTATTGGTGCTAAATTAGGAGGTAATACCAAGCCCTCGTCATCACTGTGTGCCATAATTAAAGCACCCATTAATCGTGTGGATACACCCCAACTTGTTGCCCATACAAATTCTTGTTTACCTTCTTTATTCGTGTATTTTACATCAAATGCTTTGGCGAAATTCTGTCCCAAAAAGTGCGATGTGCCCATTTGTAAAGCTTTACCATCTTGCATTAATCCTTCAATGCAATAGGTGTCATCGGCACCTGCAAATCTTTCGTTAGGGGTTTTTACACCTTTTACAACCGGAACTGCCATAAACGTTTCCGCAAATTCTGTGTAAACGTCTAACATTTGAACCGTTTCTGCTATCGCTTCTTCTTTGGTAGCATGCGCTGTATGACCTTCTTGCCATAAAAATTCAGCGGTTCTTAAAAACAATCTAGTACGCATTTCCCATCTTACCACATTGGCCCATTGATTAATCAAAATAGGCAAATCTCTGTATGATTCTATCCATCCTTTGTAAGTATTCCATATAATGGCTTCACTGGTAGGACGAACAATCAGTTCCTCTGTTAGCTTTGCTTCAGGGTCAACGATAAGTTTTCCGGGATTGTTAGGGTCGGTTTTTAACCTATAATGTGTTACAACGGCACATTCTTTTGCAAAACCTTCTGCATTTTTTTCTTCAGCTTCAAACAAACTCTTAGGGACAAATAAAGGAAAATAAGCATTTGAATGTCCCGTTTCCTTGAACATTTTGTCGAGTTGTTGCTGCATTTTTTCCCAAATAGCATATCCATAAGGTTTAATAACCATACAGCCTTTTACAGCAGAATGTTCAGCTAAATCCGCATTTTTAACTAAATTGTTATACCACTCACTGTAGTTTTCGCTCCTTTTTATTTTTTCGAATGCCATTTTTTAATTTTGGAATGTTTTTTGTAACTTTGAAAGTGCAAAGGTAATTTTTATAGTGACCATTTGCCACAAAAAAAACAGCGCTTATGAAACAAATTTTATTGACAATTGGTTTTGTTTTGCTTTTAACGGGTTGTACATCCATTAAACAGGCTTCTAATGAAGTGGGTAGAACGGATGAAGCTTATTTCACTATTAGTGATTTAAGAAAGAGAGCGGCTAATGTTAGTCAACTTGAAATAGAACGTGCTAATAGTTTGCAAAATCAAGCAGTACAATCAAATTCAAGAGCGGGTTCATATACTAATACTTATTCAAACCGCTTAAGGAATTTTGGTATGAATCGTTCTTTTTATTACAGACAAACACCAGTCATTGTTCCTGTATTGCAATACAATCCTTTTTCAGGATGGCAGGCTTCGTTTGCTTATAACGACCCTCGTTTTTTTGGTATGAATCAATTTAACAGTGCTTTTTCTCCATACTATGGTTACAATATGCCTTTTAATGACCCTTTTTACTCTGCAGGGTGGGGTGGCTATTGGATGACAGGTTACACACCTTTTTATACTTACAATCCATACTTAATGACCGGTTGTGGTTTGAATAATTTTGGTTTTTCACCATACTGTAATTACGGGTTCAATCAGTTTGGCTTTAATCCTTACAACAATTATTATCCTCACAACCAATGGAATAATCAGTGGAACAATCAACCTAATCGAAGAGCAAACTCAACACCTGCCACCTATTCACGTAGAACAGGAACTTCCAATAATATTCCAGTTCAAAATTCACATACCAACGCCCCACAATATGGTCAATCCCCTTCCAGTTCAAGTGGAGCAAAATGGTTTCAAAACAATTCAGGAGTTAGCAGTGGAAACAGTCGTTCATCCGCAGGTTCAGGGTCTATAGGCTCTGGATCAAATGGTCCAAGTTCAAGCAGAAGTAGCGCAGGTTCATCATCCCGAAGTAATGCAGGCAGTTCATCAAGTGGAGGCGGAAGTATAAGAAGATAAAATGAGAATGATGAAAAAGGATATTTTAGCTATTTTAGGAGTGCTTTTTAGTTTGTGTTTTCATTCGCTGAATGCCCAAAACATTCAAGATGTTATAAGATATTCCATGCAACAAGCAGGAAGTACTGCACGTTCATATGGAGTTGGAGGGGCTTTTGGTGCTGTAGGTGCAGATGTGTCAAGTGCTGCAATTAACCCTGCCGGCATGGGACGATTCAGAACCAATAATTTTTTTATCAGTTCTAGTTTCTACAACAACAAAACTAAGGCAAGTTATATTGATAAAACAATTTCAGATACCAAATTCAATTTTAATGTTCCAAATGCGGGACTGGTTCTTATTATTCCGGCAGAAGGTTATGAGAAAAAAAAACCAGAAGGCTTTGTCAACTTTGTAGTGGGTTTTAATGTAAACCGACTTAATAATTTTCACAGCAAAAGTTTTTTTTCTGCCAATAACAATACTAGTATTTCTCAATCTTGGGCAGAAAGTGCTAGTAAAGATGGTTTGGAGCCTCAGTTTTTTTCAAAGTCAAGCTTGTATTACTTGGCTTATGTAACGAGTATGATTGATATTGATACCAATTTTTTTACGCCTAACTATATTTCAGCTTATGGAACCTCACCTATTCGTGTCAATCAAAAAGGGTCAATAGTAACACGCGGAGCCATGAATGATTATAACGCTTCTATAGCAGCAAATTATAAACATAAGTTATTTTTTGGCTTGTCTTTAGGTGTTCAATCGGTTCGATTTATTGAGAATTTTAGTATCACTGAAACTGATTTAAAAACATCTGCTCAAAGAGATGTAAAAAATGTAACGCTTACCAATACGATAATTACCTCAGGTCTTGGATTCAATTCTAAGTTTGGAATCAATTACAATGTCAATGAAAAAGTAAGATTGGGGTATGCTTATCACTCTCCAACAGTATTGAATTTAAAAGATTCATTTAATTATACCTTGCAAACCGTGTTTGACCCTAACGCCTTTGATCCATTTGGTGAACCCCGAAGAAATGCAAGAGTTTCTAGTAATCAGTTTTATTACAAGTACAGAATTACAACCCCTGCAAGACATGTTTACAGCTTAGCATTGGTAGATAAAAATGTTGGTTTTTTGTCTTTAGATTTAGAAACAGTTAATTACACCCAAGGGGCACTTGAACCCAGAGACCCCAAGGAAGAACCATTTTTAGAACAAAATGAATCTGTTAAAACATTGTTAAGGTCGAACGCTGTTAATTTAAGAATTGGTGGGGAATATATTCATGAACAGTATCGATTTCGATTTGGTTACGCCCGTTATCCAAGTCAATTTAAAGACAATGCCGTACCGTATGTTAGAGATTTGGTAAACAATGTTTATTCATTAGGAGTAGGCATTAAAACCAGTTTGTATTCTCTTGATTTTGCTTATGTAAACAGTCAAAGTGCCAATTACAGAGTGCCTTATACTTTAGAGAATTTGAATTCAAACCAAATCAATCAAACCATCACAAACAACAATCGTTCAAACAATATAGTTATAAGTTTGGGAATTAATATTGATCAATAAACATTTGATTAGTTTTCTTAAACATTCTCTAACCCTTTTTTGTTAACTAAATAAATGCTAGGCTATCACTTCTCTGAATTTAAATTAAAAGACAATAAAAACCCTTCCTTTGAGAAAATTTTCGATTTGTTCAAGGATTTGTTATTGTACACCGCAGGGGATTTTACAGAAGCACTCGATTGGTTGAATGAAATAGACCGAAAGTATAAAATTACTGATAACTCATATGGAATGGGTAATTTCATAGAAGACCTTAAATCAAAAGGTTTAATAGACGACAACAAAGGTGATGGCAGTTTTGAAATCACTCCCAAAACAGAGCAAATTATCAGAAAAGACAGTTTAGACCAAATTTTTGGCAAACTTAAAAAATCCAAATTAGGTAATCACAAAACTAAATTTTCGGGAAATGGGGATGAAATTCAACCTGAAATGAGGTCTTTTGAGTTTGGCGATACTATTGATTCAATATCAGCTATTGACAGTATTAAGAATGCACAAATTTCGAGTGGAATCAATGATTTTCAAATGTCTGAGAAGGATTTGGTTGTGTTTGAAAAAGAATACAAAAGTCAAACCAGCACGGTATTACTAATAGATATTTCTCACTCCATGATACTGTATGGCGAAGACAGAATTACGCCTGCCAAAAAAGTAGCCATGGCATTGGCAGAACTTATTAAAACAAAGTACCCTAAGGATACTTTAGACATTGTTACTTTTGGTGACGATGCCCAACAAATTACGGTTAAAGAATTGCCCTACCTAAAAGTGGGTCCTTTTCACACCAATACTGTTGCAGGTATAGAAATGGCTATGGATATTTTGAGAAGAAGAAAAAATGCCAATAAGCAAATTTTTATGATTACCGATGGTAAACCGAGTTGCTTAAAAGAAGCAGGAGGGTATTACAAAAACAGTTTTGGGCTCGACCGTAAAATAGTCAATAAAACCCTCAATATGGCAGCAGCTTGCAGACGGTTAGGGATACAAATTACTACTTTTATGATTGCAAAAGACCCTTATCTACAGCAATTTGTAGAAGAATTTACAGAAACTAATAATGGCAAGGCATTTTATACTAGCTTACAAGGCTTAGGGGAATATGTCTTTCATGATTTCGAAAAAAACAAAAGAAAAAGAACCAAATAATAATGAGCAATCAACCCAATATATCAACACTAGGTGAGTTAGTAAAATCAGGCTACCAATCCCTGAGTGTAAAGGAAGAGTTAAGAAAGAATTTAATTCATCAGTTAAAAAATAATTTAAATGTATTTGAAGGAATTTTAGGTTATGAAGATACCGTCATTCCAGCCATTGAACGCGCCATATTATCGGGTCACAACATCAATTTATTGGGACTAAGAGGTCAGGCTAAAACTAGAATTGCCCGTCAAATGGTTCATTTGTTAGACGAGTGGGTGCCCGTTATTAAAGGTTCCGAATTAAATGAAGACCCATTTCGCCCTATCATCAATTCATCAAAATCTTTAGTAAGTGAATTAGGGGATGCATTGCCTATAGAATGGTTGCATCGCTCAGAAAGATACGTCGAAAAATTGGCCACTCCCGATGTGTCAATAGCGGATTTAATTGGAGATATTGATCCTATTAAAGCGTCTAATTTAAAGATTTCATTTTCCAATGAAAATGCCATTCATTATGGATTAATTCCACGCAGTCATCGCAGTATTTTTGTGATTAATGAGTTGCCCGATTTACAACCCCGTATTCAAGTGGCATTGTTCAATATTTTACAAGAGGGTGATATGCAAATCAGAGGATTTAAATTGCGTTTAAATTTAGATATACAATTTGTGTTTACCGCCAATCCAGAGGATTATACCAACCGTGGAAGCATTATTACACCATTAAAAGACAGAATTGGAAGTCAAATTTTAACACACTATCCTAAAAGTATAGAAACGGCTAAAAGTGTCACCAAGCAAGAGGCGAGATTGTCTGATTTTCAAAGACAAAATATCCATGTTCCTGAATTTATCAGTACTATTTTAGAAAATATAGCTTTTAAAGCCAGAGAGAGCGAGTTTGTAGACCACAAAAGTGGCGTTTCAGCAAGAATGAGTATCACCTCATTTGAGAATTTAATGAGTATGGTAGAGCGCAGAATGTTGCTTAATAATGAGCAAAAAGGAGTTGTAAGAGTGGCAGATTTTGCGGGAATTATTCCGTCCATTACAGGTAAAATAGAAATGGTGTATGAAGGGGAACAGGAAGGCCCCTATAATGTGGCAGTATCTTTAATTATTCAAAGCATCAAACAAGTATTTACAGATATGATTCCTAATGTAACTAAACTTAGAAAAAAAGGCAAAGAAGCTGGTCCCGACTATTTTAGAGAAGTAATAGAATGGTTTGAAAAAGGCAATACGCTCAATATTTATTCTGATATGAGTGAGAAAGAATATGTGAAAAAAATCAATGCTATTCCTGGTTTAGACGATTTGATAGAAAAACAAAAAGATTTAATAATTAGTGACCAAGAACGAGTAGTAATAAAAGAATTAATTCTTCACGGTTTGGCAAGTATTTCCAGATTGAACCGCAAAGAAATAGAAACAGGCTATTCTTTTGGAGATTTGTTTGCAAGTATGATGCAAGGCGGAGCGGAGGGGTAATTGTTTCTCGTCGTTCAGTGTGATTTAATAGAGGTATTAGATTGTATTATCCAATTAAATCACCTTAGTTTACAAAAACCAAATTATTGACTTATTTTTGCGCATTCATGCAGCCAACAGATAAATACAATGAAAGAGGAGTATCTTCACAAAAAGAAGACGTACACAAAGCCATTGCGAACCTAGATAAGGGTTTATTTCCAAACGCATTTTGCAAAATTATTCCCGATGTGTTGGGTGGTGATGACGAATATTGTAACATCATTCATGCTGATGGAGCAGGAACTAAAAGCAGTTTGGCTTACATTTATTGGAAAGAAACAGGTGATATTTCTGTGTGGAGAGGCATTGCCCAAGATGCCATCGTAATGAATATTGATGATTTATTGTGTGTGGGTGTTATGGATAATTTTTTGTTGTCAAGCACTATTGGTCGAAATAAAAAGAGAATTCCTGGCGAGGTAATTGCCGAAATTATAAATGGAACAGAAGCATTTATTGAAAGTTTGAAACCACACGGAATCAATATCGTAAGTGGAGGTGGAGAAACTGCCGATGTGGGCGATTTGGTAAAAACGGTGATTGTGGACAGTACAGTTACGGCTAGAGCTAAAAAGTCAGATATTATTTCCAATCACCATATTCAAGCAGGTGATGTTATTATTGGTTTGGCAAGTGATGGACAAGCAACCTATGAAACATTTTATAATGCAGGAATGGGTAGCAATGGTTTAACAAGTGCTCGACATGATGTTTTTAGTGCTGAATACAGAGAAAAATACCCTGAAAGTTACGATGATTTGTTGAGTAAAGATTTGGCTTATACGGGTCAACTTAAATTAACTGATTCAGTAGAAAGAATGCCAATTGATGCAGGAAAAATGGTGTTATCACCAACCAGAACATATGCTCCTATCATTAAAGCTATTTTAGAACAACACCGTTCTGAAATTCATGGATTAGTGCATTGCTCAGGTGGAGGGCAAACGAAGATTTTACATTTTGTAAAAACGCCTTTACATATTATAAAGGACCAATTGTTCGAAATTCCCGTTTTATTTAAAACCATTCAAGCGCAAAGCGGCACAAATTGGAGAGAAATGTACCAAGTGTTTAACATGGGTCACAGAATGGAAATCTATGTGAAGCCAGAATTTGCAGAATCAATTATCAAGATTTCTGAATCGTTTGGAGTGCCTGCAAAAGTGGTTGGAAGAGTAGAAGCTTCAGAAAAAACGCAATTAAGCATCCGTAGCACATTTGGTGAATTCACCTACTAGGCTTTTGTAAACATCTTCGTACATAGGTAAAATTTTATCAATATGAAAAGTTAAGGCTTTTGCTAAAGCGTTCGATTTAAATTTTTTAAGAGTAGCTTCGTTTTCCAGAATTTTCAAGGCATTTTTGCCCATGTCTTCAACATCAGCAACATTGCTTAAATAGCCAGAATAACCATGTTCGTTTACTTCGGGAATTCCACCCGCATTGCTGCTGATAACAGGTACCTCACATGCCATTGCTTCTAGGGCCGCCAATCCAAAACTTTCTGTTTCAGAGGTCAATAAAAACAAGTCACACACAGATAAAATTTCCTCAATTTGCTCCTGTTTTCCTAAAAAAGTGATTTTTTCATATACACACAATTCTTTGGCAAGGATTTCAATGTTTGTTCGTTCGGGACCATCGCCAATTAAAAGTAGTTTGCTGTCAATTTGTTTGCTTACAATACAAAAAACTTTAATGACATCTTCAATACGTTTTACTTTTCTGAAGTTGGAAGTATGGACTAATATTTTTTCACCGTTGGGTGCAATGGCTTTTTTGAAATGTTCTTTTTTCTGTTTGGTAAACCTATCAAAATCAATAAAGTTAGGAATTACATAGATAGGTTTGTCAATATGAAAGTTTTTGTAAGTGTCTTTTTTTAGGCTTTCAGAAACTGCTGTAACGGCATCAGAATGGTTGATAGAATAAGAAACTACAGGTTCATAAGTGGGGTCTTTCCCCACTAAAGTTATGTCAGTACCATGTAATGTTGTTACAATAGGGATGTTAATGCCTTGTTCTTTTAAGATGTTTTTAGCCATTAAAGCTGCACTAGCGTGTGGAATAGCGTAATGTACATGTAATAAATCGAGCTTGTTTTGTTTAACTATGTCTACAATTTTACTAGCCAAAATGGTTTCATACGGGACATATTCAAATAAAGGATATTTGTAAATAGAAACTTCGTGAAAAAACACATTAGGATTAAAAAAATCAAGACGGGCGGGTTGACTATAACTAATAAAGTGTACAAAGTATCCTTTGGCAGCCAATGCTTTACCTAGTTCGGTAGCTACCACTCCACTACCGCCAAATGTTGGATAACAGACAATTCCTATATTCATGCTTATTTACAAAGTAACAAATTAAATTTGAATTAGTTGTCAGTATTTGTTCGTTTTAAGATTTTTATGGATGAAGTTAAAAAATTACCAAATCTTAACAAGATACTCTGGTTTAGCTTTCATTTTAGCATCATCATTACAACCAAATGCTTCCCAAAACTCAGGCATATTCGCCAATGGTCCTAAAACCCTAAACATGCCAGGAGAATGTGGGTCTGTAATGATTCTATTGCGCAATTCTTTTTCACTGATATTCTGTGCCCAAACCAAACTCCATCCCAAGAAAAATCTTTGTTGCCATGAAAATCCATCTAATTCTTTGCCATTAGGTGTTTCTTTTTGGTATTGTTTTTTAAGTGCATAATAAGCCAAAGTTAGACCTGCAAAGTCGGCTATGTTTTCACCTTGTGTCAGACTGCCATTGATAAAAACACTGTCTAAAACTTCAAAGCGGTTGAACTGTTCTACTATTTTTTTGGTTTTTTGTTCAAATTTCAAACGGTCTTCAGCACTCCACCAATTTTTTAAATTACCATCTTTGTCGTATTTACTTCCTTTGTCATCAAAGCCATGCGAAAATTCATGACCAATAACAGCCCCTATTCCACCATAATTTAAAGCATCATCGGCATCAGGAGAATAGAAAGGGGGTTGTAAGATGCCTGCAGGAAAAACAATTTCATTTCTGCTAGAATTGTAATAAGCATTAACAGTTTGCGGTGTCATTCCCCATTCAGTTTTATCAATAGGTTGGTTCAGTTTTTTAACCATCATGCCATAAGAAATTCCCGCTATTGAGGTAACATTATCATAAAGAGTATTATTATTGATGATGGCTTTACTGTAATCCTTCCATTTATCTGTGTAACCAATTTTATATGTAAAGGCATCCAATTTGGCAATCGCTTTAGCTTTAGTAGAATCGCTCATCCAATCCAATTGTTGAATTCTCTCTTTAAATACAGCTCTTAAGTTTTCTACCATTTCGCTTACTTTTTGTTTGGAGCTTTCAGAGAAATGATACTTTGCAAATTCCTGACCTAAAGTTTCGCCTAAGTAGGCATTCACCATATTAACAGAACGCTCAGACAAAGGTTTCATGGTACTAGTGCCTTTTAAAACAGTGCTATTAAATCGGAAGTTTTCTTTCTGAAATGAACAAGAAAGCAATGAAGCTTTGCCACTTAAAGCATGCCATTTCATGTATTTTTTCCAATCGCTCAAAGAATATTTATTGATTACGGTCCCTAATTGCTCGTAGAATTTTGGTTGAGAAACGACCATTTCTTTAAATCCTACAGGAAGAGCCGCTTTAAAATAGGCGCCCCAATTGATGTAGTTAAAGTCTTTGATGAATTTTTCATATTGGTACAGATTATAAGTTTTGTCGGGGTCACGTCTTTCGGTTCGGTTCATCGAGATAAGTGCTAAATCAGTTTCTATTGCCAATATTTTTGAAGCAATTTCTTCTGTGTTTTTTTCAGAACATAATCCAAACATATTGCTGATATGTTTGGTGTATTCATTGCGTATATTTTTGCTTTTGTCGTCATTTTTTAAATAATAATCTACGTCGGGAAGCGAAAGTCCCCCTTGACTCATATACACAACATGTCGTTGACTGTTTTTTGCATCAATGCTTACATAAGTACTAAACAAACTGCCATGACCACGCCATCTTTGAGAACCTAACAACATTCCCAAATCTTGAATTTTTCTTAAAGCATCTATTTTTTTCCATTCATTTAAAATAGGGGTATGCCCAAGTTTATTAATGGTTTGTGTGTCGAGCGTCGATTTGTAAAAGTCGCCTAATAATTGTTCATTACTTCCTTTTTTATATGTTGCTTTTGGGTCGGCAGGATTGATGATACCATCTAAAATGTTTTTTAGTTTAATTTCATTCTCTTTTTGAAGGATATTAAAGGCTCCCCATCGGCTTTCGGTATTAGGGATAGGATTGTTTTTCATCCAACCACCAACGGCATATTCGTAAAAATTATCACACGCATGCACAGAACTATTCATGTGGTGAGACTGATACCCTTTTTTAGGTTCATTGTTTCTGTTGATTACAAAAGCCATAGAAACCAATGCCAATGATAAGCCAATTAAGATTTTAAATTTCATTGAGCAAATATCTTAATTTTCTTGTAAAATTAAATACTATAAATATCTTTGTGTTTATGAAATACCTTGGATTATTTATAATAGCCTCGCTGTTTATGTTTTCTTGTGAAAAGGAAGCGCCAACACCTTTACCAGTTGTTAACTCAAATCCTGCAGATACTGTAGAGTTAGTTGAGCTATCTACGTCTTATGGAATGATCGTCGTATATTTATATGATAAAACACCACTTCATAAAAGGAATTTTATTAAATTAGCGAATCAAGGGTTTTACAATGGCTTGTTGTTTCACCGAATTATTCCTAATTTTATGATACAAGGAGGCGATCCAGATGGCAACGGTTCTGGTGGGCCGGGATATACAGTGCCAGCCGAAATTTTCCCTGATATAAAACATAAAAAAGGAAGCATAGCTGCAGCAAGATTAGGAAACAATGTTAATCCAGAAAAGGCTTCGAGTGGTTCGCAGTTTTACATCGCTGTGAGTACCAGTGGAACAGCACATTTGAATGGAGAATATACAGTTTTTGGTGAAGTTATTAAAGGAATTGAATATGCAGATTCGATTGTTAAACAACCAAGGAATATGAGTACTAACAAACCTAATATTGATCAAAAAATGAATATGAAAGTAGTTAAGAAAAGTTTAGCTACTATCAAAGAGATATACCAATTTGAACCGGTTTTTTGATTATATTATTTTTACTTTAAAAAATAAAAACTATCTTCGTTTAATACATTTATGAAAAAAAATACAATACAATCATTTATGTTAACAATATTATTATTGTTAACACCCTTTGTTTCAATGTCCAACAATAACAAAAATCCAGATGGAAATATTGTTTTACAAATGGAAAAAATAAGAGCCAAAGATGTTCGCAATTTTGGTAATATTATTGAGAAAAATGTCTTAGTTGGCTATTACTATTTTACCAAAGGTGAAAAAACCGGAAATGGAAATGCTGAATTTGAAATTAAAATTTATGATGTCGATTTTAAATATTTAAGAAGTATTGATATAGAATCAGGCAAGAACTCACAATTGATTGAAATGAATTACAATGGTAATGCCTTTATGATAATGATGGCAGGAAGAAAAGGAGTTGATTTGTTTACATTTTCTAAAGAAGGAAAACAATTGGGGGAGATAAAAGAAATTGAAGTCAGTAAATTTGAAAGTTTTCAAATATCAGCGGCAATGAGTAGCGATGAACCAATAAGTTCTTCTATTAATTCATTGGGAGATTATGGTTTTGTAAGACAAGTATTGGTAAGCAACAAAAAAATGGGTTACGTCTTAGAAGGGTACAATAACAAGTTGGAATTGATGTGGACAAGTGCATCTGATACAAAAGCGAGTGAATTAGAATCAGCAGATGTTTTATATTCATCTAGCAAGTTTATTGGGGTTTTAAAATCAACCAAAAAAAATCAACTTACCAGGGATGTAACCAATAGCTTTTTCTTTTTAGACGCAGAAAGCGGTAACACTTTGTTTGAATTAGACGTAGATAAAATGCAGGACATAACCATTCATGGTTGTTATGTTGATGATGCCAATAAATTGGTTTACTTAAATGGTGAATATTATGCTAAAGGAAAAAATTCGACCAACAATAAAAGTGAAGGTTTGTACTTAATGAAGTTAGACATTGATGGCAATGTAGTTCAAAATGAGCAATTGACTTGGAAAAAAGATTTAATCAATTTAACTGCAACTTCAGACGGTGCGCAAACCAAAGAAAATATGCGTTTTTATATTCATAAAGTGCAAATAGGAAAAGATGGTAATACCTATGTGGTAGCAGAACAATATAAAATGATATTGTCAGCCTCTGCAGTTGGTATGAAGTTGTTAAATGCAGCAGCAGGAGGAGGATCTACAGGAATGAGTAGTTTTAGTATTAAAATATACAACATGGTTTACATGGTTTTTAACAAGGATTTTAAATTGGTTCAAAAAGAAGTTGTTAAAAAGAAATTTTCGGAAGTATACTTGCCTGCAAGTTATGAATATGCTTCAACAACCATGATTGCACATTATTTAAAAGCAGCCGGACTTTTTGATTATCAATATTCAACTATTAATGAAGATGGAAATGGTTTTACTTCATATTACATTGATATAAACAGAAAAGGGGAAGATGGTAAAAAGAACGATGCTGTTGTGGGAAGTATAACTTTAGGGGATGGTGATCCTAAAACCAATAGAACCCCTATTGATGTAAATACAAGAAACATCAGTATTCATCCTGCAAAGAAAAATCACTTGATGGTACTTGAATATTACGCATTCAAAAAGAAATTGACCGTAAGATTGGAGCCATTAAATTATTAGTATCAACACTTACTTTTATAAAAAGGAGCCAATATTTGAATAATATCGGCTCCTTTTTTATTTCTCTAGTTTTAAATAGCGTTTAAATCGTGTTAAAATTTCGAAAGAACGGTTTTGTATTCATATGTAATTCCATTTTCTGACCATTTGTCAAGTATGTTTCTAAAGATTTCATCTTCCTCCTTGGTTTGAAGTAGAAATTCAAAGTTAATTGGAATCCCCATTTTTTTAAAACCGATTACATTGTTATTACCTTTAACCATGTTCCTTGGTTCAATATCATTGCGTTTGAAGTAATTAAATTGTATTTTAAGTTGCTTTAAATGTGCCACATTTAGTTTGTATAGAATAGATTTTTTTCGACTAATGATGATTTTATGTTCAGTTATTGTAATATCACCAATTATCGTGAGTGTTCTTTTTAAAATGATAATAAAAACAAAAGGGGCAGCAAATAATAAAAAAAAATAAAATAGTTGTGCATAAACAGTATAGTCCCCATAGCCAATTTGGCTAAGTAAGCCACGGTATAAAACTTCG
>JBILJV010000099.1:0-5164 GCA_044377005.1 Bacteroidia bacterium | reverse complement strand
TGTTTTTAAAAAATAAGATAAAAAGTTATCAAAATATTGTACATTTTATATTGAAGGAATTGAATTTTTAATAACATCATTAGAAAAACCAAGAAAGAAAGTATTGTATTTTCAAATTAATCAAATAAAATTTTGTAAATAAAAAAGCAAATACTAATTTTGCAACCCCATAAATGTTTGGCGGGGTAGCTCAGGTGGTTAGAGCGTAGGATTCATAACCCTAAGGCCGGGAGTTCAACTCTCCCCTCCGCTACAAAAAGCTCGAAATTTATTTCGAGCTTTTTTTATCCACTTCATAACAATATCCCTAAGGCCGGGACCGCCGCGGACTACCCTCCGCTAAATACCTGAATAACTTTACTTGAAAACAAATAAACACACTTTGTGAACTTCATGATGAAAAAAACTACTTAACAACAGACAGCTTAATCCATTCTATTCCTTCATTACTGCTGCATTTAACCAAGTAATTGCCCGAATTTAAATCACTGAGATCAAATTTTACTATTGCTTGATTTGACAATTGTTCTCCTATTAGTTTGCCCTTAAAATCAATAATTTCAATTTTAACTTCCCCATTGTAAGTATGCTTCAGAATAACTTCATTGTTAGCTGGGTTGGGGTATAATTGTAGTTGCTTGTCTGAACTAACGCAGTAAAGATTAACAAACTGAAACAAAAAGCCGTCTGACTTAGATTCACATCCATTGTTATCTTGATGAACCACATAATAAAAACCCTCTTTGTTTGGATTATACGAAGATTGTGTGGCTCCCTCTATTTTAGTATCTTCAAAATACCATTGATTGTTACTAATATAACTTGAATAAAGCTCCTTCCCTATGCCGTTTATAATTGGTTTGGATGGCAATGGATGTACAACAATAGGCAACATTAATTTAGAAAAACATCCTAAAGAATCTTCTCCTGTTATATAAACATCTGTCGTATCAATTAATCCATTTATTTGATATACAGAACTATTCGTTGTATCAAATTGGCTCTTATAACTGACATAATACTTATTAGACCCATTTAAACTTAGTGTAACAGCTTGTCCAAGACAAATATTTTCCGGATTTATAATCACTTTTAAATCTGGATTTTTAATCCAATTCAAACTAATCGTGTTCGACCAATTTTGACAATCATTTGAATCGCTTACAAACACCCTTAATTGTCCACTTCTGTAAGGCAGAAAACGACATTGATTATTGGCTGTTAAACCACTTAATTGTGCTTGGTCTTGGTAAAATTGATAATTCATAAACCCTTTGTATGCAACTAATTCTACAGAATCATTCTGACAAACAAAACCTTTCTTAATTGAACTATTCAACTGAACATTAGGCAGTGGATTTACATTAAGTTCACTTGTATTTTCAGTCTCAAAACTCGACACGGGCGGTTGAGTTCCTTCCATTCTTATTCTGAATTTACCCGTGTTGTATTGAGATGGCAATGAAAGTCGAATGGTTTTATAAACATATGACAAAGAAGTGTCTAACAATAATGTTTCATTGTCAAAATTGCCATTTGAGTCACTTAAAAAAATCTTATAACGATTATTTACTTCGGGCAAGTAAGTTCTGTCAAAAAGCAAATCAAATGACTCAGATTTACAAATGGCAGATTTATTAAAACCTGTTACTTTAATTACTGAATGTGTTTGAGTTTCTATAAGATTTGTTGTAATCGTTTTGTCGTTATTGACTAATGCTTGGGCTTGGTTAGTTATTTTAAATACATCTTTAATTTCTTTTTTTACATTTACACTAAACACAAAACTTAATAAACTTTGATTACTCATTGAATTGCTTCTGAATTGTGCATGTATTACATTATCTATTAATTGAATTTGCAATTGTTGAGGATTTTCAATAAGTTGAAACGAGTTCACATCAAATAACTCTTTATCCAAAGTATCTGTTATCAAAACGAGCTTGTCCCCATTTACAAAAGTATTGAATTGAATTTTATAAGTAATTTTTGTATTCAATTGGGTGATTATAGGGTTGCTTAAAATTGTTTTCTCAGTTGGAAAAAAACTGGTATCGTACACCTTTTCACACAAACTATAACTATTGTTATTTAAATCATTATCAAAAGATTGTATTTCGGCTTTATAACAGATAGTTCCGCCTTTGTAAACAGTATCTTTCATCAAAAAATGACTAAATTCAATGACTCTAAATTCATTGGCATTTATTGCAGGAAGCGTGAAATCAATGAAACCATTTTGTACAGAATGAGCTGTAGTAGAACTGAAATTATAGAATTTAAAATCATGAGTTAATCTAACATTCAGGTTAGTGTAAGACTTATTTCCTCTGTTTACAACGACAATATCATGAATAGCTTTTGAATTGTTTTTTTGATAATTTTTCGATCTGACATGAACCCTTAAATCATTGAAATTATTGTTTTTTACAACAGGAATATACCCTAAATCGATTATTGAATCTTTTACAATTTGACCAACTGGAATTTGACATTTATATAAATAATAGTCATCCCTTGGTTTAAGATTATAAAAACCTGAATCCATCAAAAACATCAACTGACCACTGTTGTTTGTCAAAAATACTTTTTTAGTAACAGAGTCATTAAAAGCTACATTATCCAACCATTTTTCACCTGCATCATACGTACAATTTGAATTGGCATCATCGAACAATCTTGCAGTTACTCCAGTTCTATAATACACACCTAGTTCAACATTGACAATAGAATCAAAATCACCATAAAATGCAAAATCAGAATTTGTGGGATAAAATAACCCTGTTTGTGGTATTCCAATGGTATAATTACCTTTAAAAAAAGAGAGTTTTAAGCGACCATCTGTATTAGTTTTATACAGATTAAAATCATTGCTACTTTTTATAAAAAAATCCGTTGCTATCCACTTTTCATCAATGTCTTTAGCCCCGTTTTTATTGCGGTCAAAAAAGGTATTTACTTTAAGTAAAAAGACAGAATCAGGAGCAGTAACGGATACTTTTACAGACTTTGTTATTGTTGGATTTGAAAACAAATCACATCTTTTCTCAATTGCCGAAAAAACAAAGCCATCTGTTTTTTTATCAAAATAGTCTTGGTCGGTAGCTCGCCAGCAGTATCTCAGTGTTTTGAGACGTGCATTAGAATCCAACAAAGACAAAGTGCCAATTTTAGGATAAGAATGAATTTTAATATAATTTGAATCGTTTGTTGATTGAGTACTTGTCTTGGCATCTTCTATTTTAAACTCTTGACAAAAAGTATCTCGTGCTTTTAAAACAATCTCCTTATTATTCTTACAATATGGCATATTGTTAGCAGTGTTATTATAAACAATGTACGAAATATCATATTTATCGAAACCTACCAATACCGTTTGATTATTTACTTTTTTGTAATAATTGGTTTTAAAAACAAAGGCACCCAATTCACCTCCACCAGTTGGTGTAAAAATGAGGTTACCAGTACTTTCATCGAAATAAAAACCAATAGCTAAACTTAAATTGGGATTAGGATTACAGGAAGTGATATTAGGTTTTACACAATAAACGCTTAATGGATATGAACCAGAATAAGTAGCATAAGCATTACTTGCTGTCATTGGTCTATCCAATTCATAGGACACAGAATCAATATTTGATGGCTTTTTTGTTGCCAAAGAATAATTAAAAGTATTTCCTAAATTAAGATAGATAGGAAAATTCTTATATGGATTAGTAGAAGCTATTGTTTCATTTTGCGACTTCAAATAACTCAAATTAAGCATAGAATTAACAAAAAAATTACCCCCACTGTAGGTCAAAATACTGGCACTATTTCTGCAACATTGTGAAAATCCAAAATAAACCAAGGGATAATTGGAAGACCCAAAACGGTTATAAGGACTTTGCGAGAAATCGATTGTATCTAAAAAAAACTGATATTCTAATCCAAACCCAGATGTTTGATTCAGATTAGTGCAACCTGATTTGCAAGTATCTTCTTTAAAAACTTCAATTCTATCTCTTTTGATTGTTCTGTTGATAGAAAATGAATCATTGTAAACTGTAATGGTTTGATTAGATTGATATCCTATAGCTCGACAATCCCTAACTAGCTTTAATTCAATTTGATACACCAAACCACCTAAGGATTTATAATGAATACTTCCGCCAACAAATGTGCTTGCATAACTGGTTTTGAATACAATGAACAATATTAACAAAAAAAGTATTTTTTTTATCATGTTAGATAAGACAAATGTAATTTAAAAACGTTGCATCAACAAACACAAAAATCAATTGTTAAAGAATAAGTAGAAAAAAAAATCATAAAACCTTAAATTTGCAGAACATTGGCAAAAATAAAAATCAATATCAAAGATGGCACTGTTAAGAAATCCGAGACAGTTATAGGCATTGACTTAGGGACTACAAATAGCTTAGTAGCCTTTGTAAATCCTGACAATCGCCAACCCTACTGTATGAGCGATCAATCATCAAGCATTGTCCCTTCTATCGTTCACATTCAACCCAATCAAATTACTGTTGGAGAAAAAGCTAAAACATATTTAACGACTGAGCCTGAAAATACGATTTATTCCGTAAAGCGACTTTTAGGAAAATCATACCAAGATGTGTTACCAGAAAAAAACCAATTGGGATATCAACTTCACGAAGATCCTGTTAATCATTTAGTAAACATCTCTATTAATAATAAAAGTTACAATCCAATAGAGATTTCATCTTTCATTTTAAGTCACTTAAAAGAACGTGCAGAGAGAATATTGGATGAAAAAATCAGCAAAGCAGTCATTACAGTTCCGGCTTACTTCAATGACAGTCAAAGACAAGCCACACGAGATGCCGGCAAATTAGCGGGATTAGATGTATTGCGAATCATCAATGAACCCACCGCTGCAAGTTTGGCTTATGGCATAGGATTGAACCGCGAAGAGTCTAAAACAGTGGCTGTTTATGACTTAGGGGGTGGCACATTTGATATTACTTTGTTAAATATTGAAAATGGGGTTTTTGAAGTATTGTCAACCAATGGAAACACACACATAGGTGGAGATGATTTTGACAGAGCTTTATTGATTCACTGGCTCAACACACATCAATTGGAAAGTATTGCGATTGAAGAAAACAAAAACTTGTATCAAACACTTCGATTATTAGCAGAA
>JBILJV010000098.1:0-5168 GCA_044377005.1 Bacteroidia bacterium | reverse complement strand
ACAAACTCCAAAAATTCTAAAACAGCAGGCAATTGGTGCGGTGGTATCCCTACTAATGGTCAAGATATATTAATAAGTGCAACTGCCTCAAATAATCTAATGTTAGAAGAAGATAAAACATTAGGTATTATTGACTTTAATGGATCAAGTAGAATTATTGAACTAGGTAATTTCAATCTTGTAGCAACTGAATTAAAAGGTTTAGGAGCTAGCAGTTATGTTAAAACAAACGGAACAGGGAAATTAAAAATGAACCTAAGTCCAAATACACCGGTATTATTTCCTGTTGGAAACTCAACTTACAACCCTGTTACTATCACTAATAAAACAGGTTCATCAGATGAAATTGGAGTTAGAGTCCTTGACGATGTTTATTCAGATGGAACTTCTGGTTCAATCATTAACACATCTGTTGTAAAACTTACTTGGGACATTTCAAAAACAAATGCGAATTCAGGTTCAGGTCTTGATTTTACGTTCCAATGGAACAGTTCTCAAGAACAAGGAACTATGTCAACTTATAAACTTAATCACTATAAAAACTCTGCGTGGGAAATTGCTGAAGGAACATCAGGTACTCCTAGTGGAAGTACAACCAAAACAATGACCCAAACTGGTTATACTGGCACCTTCTCTCCTTTTGCTATTGGAGGAACCACTTCGGCACTACCTATTGATTTAGTTAGTTTTAATGCGACTCCTAAAAACAACAGTGTTGATTTAACATGGACCTCATTCGGAGAAAACAAAAACACTTTCAATATTCTTAAATCTACCGATGGCGTTAATTGGAAATCTATTGGCACTCAAATTCCAACAGACAACAGTGTTCATTACCTCTTTACTGATAACAAACCTGAACCAATCAATTACTATCAATTGAGTCAGCTTGATTACAATAATATGTTGCAGTACAGTGACATCAGAATTGTAAATTTCAATACATACAAAACTGTAATAATACCTAATCCAAATAATGGTGAATTTACAATTAAATCAAGCAATACAGTTAACTTCCAAATCATTGACTATACAGGAAAAGTGATTATGGAAAGTGATAACTCAAATCCTTTGATTAAAACTAATTTAACAAAAGGAATATACTTTATTAAAATCACTGAAGATGAAAAAACAACTTTCAGTAAAATGATAGTACAATAAAGCTAATTGAATTAATTAGTATCACAAACAACTATTTCACAAAAAGGCACATAAGTTAATGACTTATGTGCCTTTTGTGTTTTTTATACACCTTTCTTTTTTCGTAAAATGAACAATTTATCCTATTTTAGTTCTTGTAATTAATTTAGAACTTCGCCCCACAAAAGAAAACAATTCAATTAATGAAATTTTCAAATTCAAAATCAATAAAATCAAAACTGGTTTTATTGTTTACAATTTTAATTTGCGGCAACTCTAATGCTCAAAATTTAACAATTTCCACTTCTGGTCAAACAATCTCCACCGGGTCCTATTGGAATTTAGTAGAAGACGAAACAAGTGTAACAATTACTTTCAACAAACAAGCTTCCATTCAACCTAATGTAATAGAAGATTTTTTAAACAGAGGAAAAAGTGTTAAATTAGTTAGTGATGGTGACATAAAAATAGAAAATACCATTCACTATGATGGTCATTTATCTAATGTTAAATTGACGCTAATTGGCAAAAACAATGGAAGTATCATATTTGAAGAAAACACTCAAATAACATCACACAAAAGTCAATTGGATGTTCAAATAAAAACAGAAGGAAAAATTCAAATTCCATTCTCATCTGGGATATATACCAAGGGAGGAAATATCCGACTTCAGGCTTTAGAATTCAGCAAAAGCAAAAAGAACCCTGTTACAAAAATTGAAATTTTAGGCACATTAAATGCCTCTGATGAAATTGGAGGAAAAATTATTTTAGAAGCCGATGCAATAGAACTACAAAACAGTGCTAAGTTAATATCAAAAGGAAACTATGGAGGAGGAACAATATTAGTTGGAGGCGATTGGCAAGGGGGAAAACTAACCCAAAAAAAAGAACCGGAAGATATTTATGAGGCTATCAATGTAAAAATGGATAATGGCGTAATAATAGATGCAAGTGCAATGAAAAATGGAAACGGAGGAAAAGTTGTTTTATGGAGCAGCCTCAACCACCCCCGTTCTAATACTTCTGTTCATGGACAAATTTTTGCAATGGGCAAAGGAAAAGGGAAAGGTGGGATGATTGAAACTTCGGGCGGAGAAATTAGTATTAATGGCTCAAAAATAAGCACTTTAGCCATAGACGGCTCGGCAGGTGAATGGCTTATTGATCCATTTAATCTCTATTTCAATACTTCAGATTTATCAACTATTGCTACAAATTTAAATACAAATAATATTTCTATTACCACTGCTAATTCAAGTCCGGGTGCAACAGCTAGTACAAATATTTTTGGGAGAGGTCATTTAGTATTTAGAAACGCTTTATCATATACAGGGACTAACTCTAGAACTTTAACACTTACCTCGAATGAAGATATTTGGATTAACGGCAATATTTCTTCCTCTAGTGGTGCATTGAATTTAGTTTTTGATGCTCCTAATGGGAAAAGAATATTGATAGATGGGGATATCACTACAAATGGTGGCGCAATTACAGTAAATAATACTCCAACAGTTCATTTTCAAAAAACAAGTGGTACGCAAAACATTACTTCAAGTGGTGGTGTAATGAATTTTGGAAATTCAAACATTAGACTACTAAGACACAGTGGAAGTTTGGTCATTAATTCTGGAAGTGGCAACCTTGTTCTAGGCGGCAGTGGCACTGTTGAACAAATTAATTCCTACTTTCAAATTGGAGATAGAACGATTTTGTATAATAGTTGGGGAGGTATTCATTCGAATTCGACTCGAACATACAATCTTTTTAATGGAACTGGACTTGTTACTGTAGTTGCAGGAAGGGAATACAGCACTCGCTTATACTTCTGGGATAGTTGGGACGGAGAACAAGGTAGTATTAGAGTTAGAACATCTTCTACAGCCGTTGATAACTACTTTCAAGCTAATAGGAGGGTAAGTTCGGGCATTATTTCTCAAACTGTCTCAAATGGAGCTCAAGTATCCATAAGTAGTGAATCTTCAATTGGTCAATCATCATGGGTTGACCAATTTGTGGATATTACATTTATTGCAGCCAACAATGGAACACTTGAAACATGGAACAGTTTAGATCAAGTTACAAATGATGAAAGTTTAGAACTTTTTAATTTCTTTGAAACTTCTTTTCCAACAACGTCCTACACTGCGAGTAGTCGATCATTAGAACTTTTAACCAATACAGGACAGCTAACATGTGGAACCAAAAACTTTACTGAAATTGCTAGTTTAACTATAAATACTAACAATAACAGTGGAGTAATAGGTGGTATTATATCAAGTAATACTAATTTAATAAAATCCGGAACTGGCACCTTGACTTTAACTCAAAATAACACCTTCAGTGGCACAAATACCATAAGCGCAGGAACTCTTGTTTTACAAAACAATGCACCAAACCCATCTAACAAGACCTTTAACGGAACTGGACAACTAAGAATTGAGCCTTCATCTACCAGCTTTACATCTGCATTTTCAAACAGTGGATGGACTTTTAATTCGACATTAACTGGTTTGACAATTGGAAAAACAGATAATACAACAAATGTTTCTATGGATGCAGCAACCAATATCAATGGTCCAATTATGGTTTTAGGAGGAGTTGTTGCCGCAAATGCTAATATTACCACCAGCAATGCATCATCCATTTCATTGCTTGCAAAATCAGGATTGAGATTTAGCTCATCTGGCATTACATTACAAACAAGTGGTGGAGCTGTTGTTTTGAGTGCTGACCACGATGCAAATAACATTGGGAACATTATTGCAGAAGGTGCATTAACTATTACATCTAATGGTGGTGCAATTTCTATGGGTGGCGGTTCTACGGGAAGTGACTTTGCCTATGGTATTGGAACTTCTAGTTCCATAGCTAATGACCAAACAGCTGGTATTTGGGTTAGAGGAGCAGTGAACTTAAACTCAGGAAATGGCAATATTTCCATTAGGGGGTATGCCGCAAATGCATCGCCAACAACATTAAATATACCTACTTGGGGAGTTGGTCTTGGCATTGGTGCCGCTGTAAATACTAACCCAGCTTCCGTTACAATAAACAGTGGTACAGGCAATATTCTAATTGAAGGTTTTGCACGAAATCCAAGCGGTAGTAATTCTAATTCATATGGGGTGGTTTTCAACAATTGGGAAACAACAACTACCGAATCTTTAACAATAACTTCTGCCAATACTACTGCTGATGCGATCAGATTAATAGGGAACACTGTAAATACATTAAATGGACAGCGTTACAAAAATAGCCTTCGCTTTTGGAGTGTTAATAACAATATAAGAGCAACTGGAACTGGAGGTGGTATCACTCTGACTGGTAATACTTTTGATGGTAATGACCACCCACAAATTTGCTGGTCTGGTGGGAACATCTTAGCAACTTCAGGTCCAATTGTTATTAATTCAGAGAAAGAAGCATTGGAAATAGGGAATGATTTATTCATAGGTTCTCGAAGTGGTATATCAGGGAATACAAGTAGTAGTTCCAACATTCGATTTTCAATAGATGATTTTTATGTTGCTTCCGGCATCATAAGAGTTGCCACAACAGGTAGCTTAACTATTGAACCTTTTGGAAGTAGTTTTACAGATTACACTCCTTCTACAAATACCATAGTAGGTTTTTCAACCGCCACTCGCTGGTCTCTTAATGAAAATGCTCAAACCTTAACAGGTTTTACTGTAGGCAAACCAGTGAATACATCAAATATTACATTTGGTTCCTCAACGACTATTGCTGGCCCTTTGACTCTTTATGGTGGAACCTTGACCCTAAACGAAAACCTTTCTTCTTCGAATGGAAGTACTATTTCTTTATTTTGCAATGGATTAAGCTTTGCTACAGGAAAAACAGTAACCTCTTCTGGTCAACTCATTGTTGCCCCTCAAACTGCCTCTAATTCTATTGGATTAGGTGGTGCAACAGGAACACTTTCTTTACCTGCTTCTTATTTCAGCACCAATTTTGCAGATGGTTTCTCTAACATTCAAATTGGTAGTAATACACAAACTGGAGCT
>JBILJV010000043.1:0-18974 GCA_044377005.1 Bacteroidia bacterium | reverse complement strand
TTCTTTTAATTTTTTAAATACTATTTTATCAATAGGAAAAGTAAAAGTTTCCGTGGATATTTCATTGATTGGTTTTAAATATAAAATCCAGTCATGTTTTATTTCTTTTGAATAATCAAAACCCTTTTTAATTTTCCAATTTATATTTGCATAAAAAGTATAGTAAACAGATATAATTTGTTCTTGGGGATTAAATGCACTTTCTTGAAAAAAATCTGTCGTATAAAAATGTTCGAAATTTAAGCCTTCTATTTGCCCCTCTTCCATTAATTCACGTTTAAGAGCATCTAGTATACCCTCTCCTTTTTCAACACCACCTCCGGGAAATTTAGTAAAACTGAACTCATTAATACTTTCTTTGGCAAGTAGTAATTTATCGTCTATTATGCAAATGCCATAAACTCTTAAATTAAATCGTATTATTTGAGATTTAGCAGCCATTAAACATTGTGTTTTTTATTTGAAATTAGTTGAAACTCGTTCCACTCTATCCTCTTTTCAAAGATTGATTTCCTTTCTTTACAATCCTTGATTTGACAAATCTTACATTGTTGAAATACACAACCATCGATATGGACAAAAAACTCAACCCTTTGATTAAAATAATCACTTACAACATCTGTTAATGTATCCATTATATCATGAGCTTCATTTACATTAATATAAAAAGGAACTGTGAGGTGACAATCGATGTGATAAAAACCCGCATAATTTATTACTCTCATGTTGTGAACATCTATCCACTCCACTTTTCTTTTTTCATTTAACAAGTCTACAATTTCATTGATAACTAATTGGTCTGACTCATCCATAATTCCTGAAACAGACTTTCTAACAATTCGATATCCCGTATAAATTATAACAAAGGCAAAAATAATAGCAGTAACACTATCAATCCAATTGAGTCCAGTAACTATAATCAATACAATCCCCGAAAGAAGACCTAAGGTTGAATAAGTATCACTTTTGAGATGGGCACCACTAGAAATTAATATAGGTGAATTGATTTTTTTTCCTTGTTTAATACTCCACAATCCTAAAATATAATTAATTACACCAGTTGTAGCTATGAGATACAAACCTAAATCTAAATCGTTTAATTGATTAGGAGTAAAAAAATGATTTATAGCTTTGAATAAAATCAAAATTCCAGCGATACTAATTAATACACCTTCAATAGCTGAAGAAATAAACTCTATTTTACCATGTCCATAAGGATGTTCTTTATCTTTAGGCTTTGAAGAAAGAATTAAGCTATAAAGACCTAATGCCCCAGCCAATACATTTACAATACTTTCCAAAGCATCTGTGAGTATAGAAACTGAATGTGTAAAATACCATGCTAAAACTTTTACAAAAAGTAATAACACAGAAAAAACTAAAACAACTTTTTGAATTTTTACACTTGAGACCATTTTAAACTAATGAACAAAAATGCAATAAAATATCGGCAAATTACACAATCAATACAAAAAATTAACAATCAAAAAGAAATCAAAAAAAATACAAAATACAATAGAAATTAACTTTTTTAATAAGAAAATTTGCATATATAAAAAAAGCAGACCTAAGTCTGCTTTTTTTTATATATTTTATATTTATTAAACACCTACATCGTGGTGAGCACTTTCTTGAATGTAAGGATGTTTTACAGGAATAAGTCCTTTTTTACTTAGAGCTGTTAAAACCCAATACATAAACAATCCAGCAAAGAACAATGGCATTCCTATTTCAAGGAAACCAATAGTGGCTTGTTTATCAATAGCCCCTGGCATTAACATTAAATAAATATCATTCCAGTGTCCAACTAAAATACAAAGAGCTACAAAAGTTAAAATTTGAGGATTACGTTTATTGTTTCTGGTCATCAAAACTAAGAAAGGTACTAGGAAATTTAAAACTAGATTTAAGAACCAATTGATTTTAAAAGGCATTTCCCATCTTTTATAATAATAAACAGATTCTTCAGGGATATTAGCGTACCAAATTAACAAGAATTGTGAAACCCATAAGTAAGTCCAGAAAATAGAGAAAGCAAACATAAACTTACCTAAGTCATGAATATGTTCATCAGAGACAATTTCAAGATAACCATTTCTTTTTAAATACAAAACAAAAAGAGTAATGATAGCAATAGTACTTACCCAACCTGATGCAAAATTGTAGATTGAAAAAATGGTACTATACCAATGTGCGTCAACACTCATGGTTACTATCCAAGATAAAATAGAGATAGAAAAACCAAAAAACAAAGTGAATGCTGCAGAAACTCTAATTGATTTTTTGAAAAAAGTTAAGCCACCTTCAGTATCTTCTTTTAAAGATAAATTTCTTAAATATTTACCAAATAAGAACCAAACCAATGGAATAGAAACTAGGAAAATTAAGATCAATTTAGTATTCAAGAACCAAGACTTGTCGGCTAGAATTGGATCATAACCTTCTTGACCTTTTTCAAGGTGTAAGTGTTCATAATGGACCCAATGGTAAATATCTTGACCTGCTAACAAAAAAACAGCTAAAACGATAATTGCACCTATTGGAAGAAATGTACTCATAGCTTGTGGTATTCTTAACAAAGAGGAGGCCCAACCGGCATTTGCTATATATTGAAGAGCAAAGAAGAATATTCCACAAACTGCAATTAACAATAAGAAATAACCATTAACAAGAAAGTTCATGTATATGCGTGTGTACCAAGGTTTAGCATGTTCCACATGTATAGGATATAATTGTTCATTGCTATGAGCAATATCAACACCATGTATATTTTTTTCAATGGTTTTATGGCTAGATACTTCATGTTTAGTAGCAGTTTCATGTGCATCATGGTGAGTATCTCTTGGAATGGTAAAAATACCAATAATTGAAAATACTAATCCAATGATAAGGAGAGCTAAACTTAATGTTTTTGCTTTACCTTTAAATTGGTAATTTTCTTGATGGATATGTAGTTCGTGTCCGTGACTCATGTTTAAAATCTATAAAATGGTTATTATTTTTGAGTTAAAGTATCAGTTGAAGAAATGATTGGGGTTTGAGATACATTATTAGGAATATTTCCTTCTGCATCCATAGCACTTAATCTTTTTACGTATGTAATTACGGCCCATCTTTCTCTAGGAGTTAATGCATATGCATAGCTTCCCATATTGTTTTTGCCATAAGTTAATACATGGTAAATATTGCCAACAGGTAAATTTTGGATATATGGATCTTGATAATTAGCCCAAGATGGTTTCAAAACAGATTGTTTAGAAGAAACCTTACCATCATTACCTCCTTTTTCACCATGACAAACAGAGCAATAAATTTGGTATTGAACCTCACCTCTTGCTAATTCTTTTTCAGTTAAATCTGATGGCATAGTTAAAGTAGCTGAAGCTATATAACCATCAGCTGTATTGTCAAATGGATACTGATAATCTAACTGACCTTTTGCAATAGTTCCAACTACAGGTTCTCTCATAGACATAAAATAAGGATTGTATCTGTATTTGCTACTATCAGAAAATTGAGTCATTGGTTCATAACCTTTGGAATAATACATATCAGGTGCATATTCAATTCCTGTAAAATCACCCGAAGACTTTAAAAAGCATGAGGATAATGAAACTAAAGCAGTTGATAAAACGATATAAAATAACTTGTTCATGTTCTTTCTAATTAATTATTACGGGTTAAATTTACCTCACTAAAATCTTCATAACCGTGATTAGTACGTTCTTTTACTTCTACAGCACCACCATTAAATAACATTTCTGTTAATTCAGATTTGTTAATTGCAGGGTTATCAGAAGCAATAGCAACAATCATTCTGTCATCAGTTTGTCTCATATCAACGCGTTCAGAAGGCATTTTGCCATGCAACATTTTGTTCCTAATAAAAAACAATATTGCTATACCAAAGGCAGTGAAGAGAATAGTTCCTTCGAACCAAACTGGCACAAAACTCACACCAAATGATGGTTTGTTTCCAATTACGATTGGCCAATCATAAGTCATTGTATAGAATTGTAATGAACCAGCACCTATAAATCCAAGTAATCCAGAAATAAAAGCACCAACTGGCAACAAT
The DNA here is from genome assembly GCA_044377005.1 of Bacteroidia bacterium. Lineage (GTDB taxonomy): Bacteria > Bacteroidota > Bacteroidia > NS11-12g > UBA955 > JABMMZ01. The sequence goes on along the minus strand of JBILJV010000043.1, from coordinate 14,896 downwards.
GAACGTTTTAAACCCATTGCTTTTTCAATACCATGGATTGGGAATGGAGTGTAACAATCAATAATGTCTACTCCTTTTGAGTGAACTTTACCGACAGTTTCTAAAAAACTATCTGGATTTTCGAATATTCCGAAAATAACTGTTTTGTTTTTATCTAGATATAAATTTTTGTCTATCATTAATTTGTTCTTTTAAAAATGATTATTCTCTGTTTTTCAATATACTTTTTACTTCAGACATGTTTATCACTGGTAAGAATTTTGAAAACAAGAAGAAGCAAGTGAAAAATAAACCGAAAGTTCCTACAAATATTCCGATTTCAATAATCGTTGGTGAATACATAACCCAACCTGAAGGTAGATATTCTCTATGTAACGAAGTTACAATAATTACGAATCTTTCGAACCACATACCTACGTTTACTACAATTGATAACATAAATATAAACCATGGTGTAGTACGAGCCCATTTGAACCAAAATACTTGTGGTGCAATAAGGTTACATGTCATCATACTCCAATAGGCCCACCAATAAGGTCCTGTAGCTCTGTTGATAAAGGCATATTGTTCATAAACAACGCCTGAATATGCCGCAACAAAAAACTCAGTAATATAAGCTAAACCAACCATCGTACCTGTTAACATTACCACTTTACACATAGCTTCTAAGTGACCAATAGTAATATAATCTTGGTAGTTCATTACTTTACGAACGATAACTAGCAAGGTCAATACCATACCAAACCCAGAGAAGATAGCACCTGCTACGAAATATGGTGGGAAAATGGTTGTGTGCCATCCAGGAACAACTGATGTTGCAAAGTCCATTGATACAATAGTGTGAACTGACAGTACAAGTGGAGTTGAAATACCTGCTAATATTAGAGACACAACTTCGTATCTGTTCCATGTTCTTACAGAACCTGTCCATCCCATTGAGAAGAAATTATACCAAAACTTTCTACCTGCACTAGTGGCTCTATCTCTTACTGTTGCAATATCAGGAATTAAACCTAAATACCAAAACACTAATGAAACTGAGAAATAAGTTGTAATCGCAAAAACGTCCCATAACAATGGTGAGTGGAAATTACCCCATAAAGAACCAAAAGCATTTGGAAGAGGCAAAACCCAATACATACCAACCCATAAACGACCCATATGGAAAAGTGGGAAAATGGCCGCACACATAACAGCGAAAATGGTCATTGCCTCTGCTGAACGGTTAATAGACATTCTCCATTTTTGACGGAATAGTAATAAGATAGCTGAAATCAAAGTTCCTGCGTGACCTATACCAACCCAAAAAACGAAATTGGTAATATCCCATCCCCATTGAACTGTCTTGTTTAGTCCCCAAGTACCAATACCAAATAATGTAGTGATAGCAAGCGTTAATCCTAATATACCTAAGAAAATCACAGATAATACAAACCCTACTTTCCATGAAGTAGATGGTTTATTTTCTATAGGTCGACAGATTTCAGTTGTAACATCATGAAGTGTTTTTTCTCCTGTTACTAATTGGGTTCTAATAGCTGAATCGTGAATCATTTCTGTTTATTATTATGAATTATGCGTTATTATTTTGGATATCTCTTACTTTAGTTAAATATTTAACTGCAGTTTGTGTATTTAACTCTTCTAATACTCTGTATGAACGTTCGTTTTTGAATAATTTGTGAACTTCACTGTTAGGATCATTTACGTCACCAAAAACGATGGCATTTGCTGGACAAGCTTTTTGACAAGCAGTTTTAACCTCACCGTCTGTTAAAGCTCTCTTTTCTCTTTTAGCTTTTACTTTTCCAGCTTGAATGTTTTGAACACACATACTACATTTTTCCATTACCCCTCTTGTTCTTACTGTAACATCTGGATTGATAACCATTTTACCCAAATCATTATTGAAATGGAAATCAAATTTATCGTTATCGTTGTATCTAAACCAATTAAAACGTCTTACTTTATAAGGACAGTTGTTTGCACAATATTTTGTTCCAATACATCTGTTGTAAGTCATTTGGTTTAAGCCTTCTGTTGAGTGAGTAGTTGCTAAAACAGGACAAACGGTTTCACATGGTGCCTGACCACAATGTTGACACATCATAGGTTGGTGAACCACTTTTACATTTTCCCAATGTTCAAACTGAGAACCTACTGCTTTTTCATCTGCTATTGCTAAACCTTTTTCTTTGGTAATAAACGCACCTTCAAACTGTGAATTATTTTTATCTACCAAACCTTTTTTATCTTCAAATGCAAAGTATCTGTCTATTCTTATCCAATGCATTTCTCTTCTTCTTCTAACCTCAGCACGACCAACCACAGGAACGTTATTTTCAATACTACAACTTACCACACAGGCTGAACAACCAGTACAAGCATTTAAGTCGATAGACATCGCCCAATGGTGATTAGGTGCACCATCTTTTTTATAATCTTTGGTTTCCCAAAGTGTATATAAATGTGGTTGAGGTTGGTTGTTACCTGCAGTTGGGTCCTTTTTGTATTCACCAAATGTTGTTTCTTTTACAATAGCACGACCTTCAATTGAATGGTGTGTTTGTGTTTGAGCTAGTTCGTAAGCACCATCTATTTTCTCGATTGTTACACCATTTACGATGTAGTTTCTTGAAAAATCTGAGGTATTTACAAATAGATATGCATTTTTTCCGATTGAATCAAAAGCACCTTTTTCTCCAATTTTACCTTTTCTACCATAACCAACAGCAAGACCAATAGTCATATTGCTTTGTCCAGGTTGAACAAAAACAGGCATTGCTTTCAATGAATTTTTACCTACAGTAACATTTACTAAGTCACCATTCTTAATTCCTTTATTTTCTGCCAATGCTTTAGGAAGAGACACATAGTTATCCCATGTTACTTTACTGATTGGGTCTGGTGTTTCTTGTATCCAAGGATTATTACTTAATTGACCATCTTTTACTGAAATATTTTGGTATAAAATCAAATCAATTTGGTCTTTTTTACCAATGCTTGTTTCTAAACTTGAAACGATAGAATTTAATGCTACTGCAAAAGAAGGGATTGTTGATATTTGTGGTAAAGTATCAAATTTTCCACCATCATGAAGGGCTTTATTAAATGCTTCATCTGTAGCAACTCCTTTAGAAGCCCATACTTTTTTAATGTATAGATAGAATGGAGAAGCATTTAATTTTTCTGAATAGATTCCTTTTTTAGCAAATGGGTCTGTGGAACTATCAAAAGAAATTGATGCCCAACTCATTAATGATTCTTCAGCTTGTCTCGTTTTGAAAACTGGAGAAATGGTTGGTTGGCTTAATTGCAATATACCTGCTTTTGGTTCAGCATCATTCCAAGATTCCAAGAAATGATTAGACGGTGCGATAAATTGACATAATGAAGCTGTTTCATCTGCAGTACCAGAGAATGAAACTGATAATTTTGCTTTTTTAATCCCATCAATAAATTGTGATGAGAATGGAGTGTTATAAACTGGATTAGCATTCCAAAATAATACCGCAGCATATGTTCCATTTTGCATGTCATTTGCCAACTGGTATAAATCAGAATCAATTCCTTTGTATTGATTTGAGTGATTATCTAAATCAATTGTTGTACCATAATTATTTAACAATAAGTTTATAGCATTTACAACTGTTTGAATAGAAGGATTATTTGAACCTGAAATCACCATAGAGGCCCCTTTTTCAGCCCATAATGCTTCAGCTGCTTGCTTAATGGAACCACCCGCTAATTCACCTGATTGTGCCATTGCAATTTGAGGAATTCCTGCTTTTTGAGCCAATTCATTGTGCAATGCAACAATATATACAGCTTCATTAGATGATTTCATTGGGAATCTAAAATCAGCATTAGAACCAGTTAAAGATAAATTACTTTCAAACTGAATGGTTTTAACTACTTTATCTGTTCCTTCTACTTTTCTTTTAGTAGACCAAGCTTTTGTAAATTCAACTGGAGAAATCCAAGTACCTAAGAAATCAGCACCAAAACTTACTACTACGTTTGCTTTATCGAAATGGTAAGAAGGGATTACTTGTTTACCAAATGAGTTTTTATTTGCTGTTAAAATACCTGAGTAACTAATAGCATCATAAGTAACGTGAGTAGATGTTGTAAATTTAGCTTTAAACTCTTCAATAAGTGCTAACCCTGAAGGACTATGAATAGTTCCAGAAACGATAGCAATTTTAGAGCCTGATGCAGTTATTTGATTTAGTTGTTCAACAATAGTTTTGTCCAAATCAGCCCATTCAATTGGTGAACCTTTTTGAGTAGGGCCATCCAAACGTTCTGTATCATATAAACTTAAAATAGAAGCTTGACCTGTCGCACACAATCCCCCTTTAGAGATTGGAGACAATATATTACCATCCATTTTAATGGGTCTACCTTCACGTGTTTTAACTGTTGTACCACAAGCTGTTGAACAAGCTCCACAGATAGAGTTATAATAATTAGCAACACCAGGAGTAACTTCTTCTGGTTTTACTAAGTAAGGAACGATATTACGAACAGGGGTTGTATTGCAAGCCGCTAAAGAGACTGCCGCAACACTAAAACCGAAGAACTTAAGGAAATCTCTTCTGTTGGCTGTTAGCCCCATGTTATTTTCACTAAAAACTTCATCAAGAGGTAAAGCTTCGCTGAATTCATTTTTTTGAGATGCTAAAAACTCTTTGGTTTTTAAAAGCTCATCTTCACCTTTCCAGTATAATTGTTTTTTTGCCATTTTATTGATTAGCCTTTTTTGTTAAATTTGATTAATAGTGACATTTTGAACATTCAAGTGCACCGTTGTCTGCTGGTTTAATATTAATTTTTCCGTCTTTTGTAAAATACTTGCCATAATTAGAAGATTTGTCATTTTTCTCCGCTTTTATTTTAGCATGTAATTTCTCATAGTAAGGATTATTTTCTACATCTACATTTCTTTCTCTGTGACAATTAATACACCATCCCATTTGAAGTGTAGAGTATTGTTGTACAACTTCCATTTCTTGTATTGGACCATGACATGTTTGACAAGAAACACCTGTACTTACGTGCATACTATGGTTAAAGAATGCGTGGTCTGGTAAGTTGTGGATTCTAACCCAACGAATTGGTTTTGGGTTAGGACCATATTGTTCTCCTGCTGGTTTGTCAGGATCGTAATCCATTGCAGTGTATATTTTTTTAATTTCTGGTGAAATTTCACCATTGTACTTATCTCTTAATTGAACACCTTTGTGACAGTTCATACAAGTATTTACACTAGGTATGCTTGCTTGTTTGGAATATTCTGCCGTAGAGTGACAGTATTTACAATCAATTGCTAATTCACCTGCGTGTAATTTGTGAGAATACTTTATTGGTTGTTCTGGTGCATAACCTTGTTGAACTCCTACTTCTGTCACACCAAAATAAAATCCATAAGCTGCCAATCCACCTAATATAACTGTACCTACCGCCATTTTAAAAATAGTTGGATTAATTCTTTTCTTGTAGTAAGCTAATTTTTCTTGAAATTCAGATGGTGTTGATAATCCATCTTCATTAGCTTCCTCAGACTCTTCAACTGATTTTTTTAATGTTTTTTTAGTTTTGTTTAAGACATATAAAAGAATCACTAAAACAACAATTAAAAACAATAAGATATACAAAGTATTGTTTGAGTAAAAAGACGTTGTTTCTGCCGCTGCTTCACCTCCTGCTGATACTTTAGGCGCAGGTGGAGTCCATTCTTTAAAGTAAGTAATGATACTTTTAATTTGATCATCACTCAAGTTTTCAAATGAGTTCATGGCAGCTCCCCCGTATTCATTGTAAATTGCTATAGCGTCTTTATCGCCACTTGCTCTAAATTTTTCGTTATTCTTAATCCATTTCAACATCCATTCTTCAGAACGTCTTGTATGAACGCCTTGTAATGCAGGTCCAACTTGCTTAGAGTTCATTGCGTGGCATGACACACAATTTGCTTTGAACAAAGTTTCGCCTTCTGCTGCTGCAGGTGAAAGTGCTCCATCTTGAGCAAAAATTGATAGATTAAGAAGCAATACAATCGAAATAATGATTGTTTTAATTCTAAGGATTTTTTTTGATGGGTGATTGACCATGTTATAAATTATGACTGAAATATGACACTACTAATTAGTTCGCAAATATATTGTCCTTTCGCTCAATGTAAAAAGTATTTATTAACAAATAATTCAATTTAAAATAATTCTAAATAAAATAAATTTAAAACTGTAATTCAATATGTTAACGATTTATAAATGTAAATTATTTTTAGATAAAATAAATTAATAAACGACTAGCTTTTCATTAAATGACACATCTTCTGCTTTTATACGAACAATGTATAATCCGCTTTGCAATAAATTCGTATTGACTGTGAAAGAATTTATGTAATCATTATTTTGATTTACAACAAGCTTTCCATTTAAGTCAAAAACCTCAATTTCAATTTTAGATTTTGAACTAATTTCCATCCCATTGTCATTGTAAGTTAAGGTATATGGTTTGTTTACCTCTTGAATTGAAGTTGAAGGTGCTTCTGGATTGAAAGTATAAATTTGTCCATTGGCGGGATGAATTGAAATTCCCTTAAATGAAGCAGCACTTGTTACCCTAACTAATGTTGGTTCACTTGCGGTACCTGAAATAGCTAAATAAGGACTATTGTCTACGTCTATAAAACCCATAATATGCTCATTTAAGTTTAAATCTGTATTTACATTTGGTCCAAAGTGAAATTGAAACTTACTATTTGTCTCGTAAAACCACATTTGATAATTTGCGGTAAACTCTTCATCAACATCTATTACTTCGGCCTTAATGTTTTTAAACTGTACTTTTAATATTCTGTTTGGGGCAGATCCTGTAATTGCATAAGATATAGGTGATAAATTAGGATCATCATTTTCGGGGAAATAATTAAATGATCCATAAAAAATATTGTCATAGTTCAAACCAGGTCTTGAGAAAAAAACACTTTGTATAGTCACATAGATAGTATCAAAATCTTTTTTGAAATATTTGAACTTAAATGGAAGTTTGATCATTGCATCTTCAAAATCCCATACTTTATTGATTGAGGTAGCTTCTGTTAGCTCAGTATAAGTTCCCGTAGAGTGAGTTAAAGTATATTCTGTTTGAGCCTTTAAATTAGCTTCAATGATAAATGCAAGTAAAATAGTAAATGTTAATTTCATATTATGTATTTATATATCATGCAATTATAATCTATTTATTTAAATTATAACAAAGAATTTCATTTTGTTTTAAGAATCAATTAACCTTCCATTTAAATCAATTAGTTTTGCAATGTGATACAACGAATTTCGAAAAATGATTTGAAGATTGTTTTTTTTGGCACACCTGATTTTGCTGTTTGTGCTTTGAAAAAAATTATTGAAACCGGCTACAATGTTATTGCGGTTGTTACAGCCCCTGACAAACCAGCTGGGAGAGGCTATCAATTGCAAATGTCTGCAGTAAAAAAAGCTGCTATTGAACTTGAACTTCCCATTTTACAACCAACAAACTTAAAATCAGTAGATTTTATTACTGAATTAAAATCTCTTAATGCTGACATACAAATTGTAATTGCATTTAGAATGTTACCTGAAATAGTTTGGAATATGCCTCAATTGGGCACATTCAACCTTCATGCAAGTTACTTACCTAATTACAGAGGTGCGGCTCCTATTAATTGGGCAATTATAAATGGAGAAAAACAAACCGGTGTTACTACTTTTTTCCTTAAACAAGAAATAGATACCGGAGATTTAATACTTAGAGAAAAAACAGAAATATTACCTAATGAAACTGTGGGTGAATTGTATGAAAGACTCATGAATCAAGGGGCAAAACTAGTTACCCAAAGTCTTGATTTGATTTGTAGTGGGAATATTCAACTAACTCAGCAAGAATCTGGAGAATTTCCTCATGCACCTAAAATATTTGATGAACATTGCAAAATTAATTGGCACAAAACAGCAACAGAAATTTTCAATCAAGTAAGAGGTTTGTCTCCTTATCCAGGAGCTTATACTATATGGAACGAAAAAAAATTAAAACTATTTAAAATTGAAATTCTAAATAAAAAATCGGACGAAATTGGTTTGTTGGAAATCAATTCAAACAAAGAATTTATTGCTCATTGTTCAGACTTACAAATAAAAATCATAGATTTACAACTAGAAGGCAAAAAAAGAATGTCTATTCACGATTTTATTAATGGCTTGAAAATGTAATAATACAAATTACTAATTTCCTAAAATCTATTTGAGCAATTGAGACACTTTCTCAATAATTTCGGGAGTGTACCAATTGATACCTTCTACTTTAACTTCTTGAACAACTCCATTTTTATCAATTAAATAAGTGGTTGGAAACCTAGAAATGCCTATCGATTTAATTGGGTCCTGAAGTTGATAAAAACTAAGTTGTGACTGAAATTTTTCTTTAAATTTTGATATTAGGTCAATAGGTTCATCACTGACCATTAAAACTTTAAAATTTTGACCTTTAAAATGGCTTTCAAGTTTTAACAATTCAGGTTGTTCTTTAACACAATCACTACACCAAGTTTGAAAATAAGACACTACAAATACGGATTCTTTAAGTTGATATGGGTCAAACTTTTTTTCATCTAAATCAACAAAATTTGATGAAAAAAAAGGATTTTCAGGGGCAGACATTTTGTTTTTATTCATAAATTTTACAATTAAAAAAGTGGCTAAAGAAGCCAAAAATAAAGATATAATTAGGTTAGTTTTAATTTTCATTTTAATATTGGTTTTCAAAATTAGATTAATTTATTATTCAATCCAAATCTTAATAAAAAAAGATTGCCCAAACAAATAAATTACATTTTCTTTGCAAGTCAACATCTACATGAAATATCAAATTATTGGTTTTATTCTCCTTTTTTGGGGATTAAATGCCTACTCTCAGAAAATCTCCTATCAACCTCTAAGATGTCAGGGGTTAATTCCCAAAGACTTTTTATCTTTAACTTCTAAAAAAATCGAAGCTGATTATCAAAAAATTAATAAAAGTAATAAAAGCAATAGAGTAAAAAGAACCGAAAAAGAGTTTGTTTTCAATGCTAACTTTTCAATAGATAATATTTTATTTAGTGGTAAAATATTATACGGTGATGTTTTAACAGATTATGTTAATAAGGTTGCCAATACTATTATGTCAAACGACCCAAGTTTAACAGGGAAACTGCGTTTTTATGTATTAAAATCAAGTTCTGTTAATGCTTTTGCAACAGACCAAGGTATTGTATTTGTTACTGTTGGCTTATTGAGTCAGGTTGAGAATGAAGCACAATTGGCTTATATTTTATGCCATGAAATATCACATTACAAAAGTAAACACAGCATCCAAAAATACAAACGACAACAAGATATTTCAAAAGGTAAAGGTGATTTTAAAAATTTAGATCTAGAAAGCAAATTAAAAGCGACTTACCATTATTCTAAAGAAGATGAGTTAGAAGCGGATAAAGATGGTTTTGAATTATTCAGTAAAACTAAATATGCTCAAAATGCTGCAATATCCTCTTTTGACATGTTATTATTTTCTTATTTACCATACGATGAAATTGATTGGTCAACCAATATTTTTGAAGACAGTCTATTCAAATTGGATTATACAGCTCCGAAAATAGAATCTAGAATAACGGCTGAAGAAGATGAAGATGACGAAGAATCGAGTCACCCAAATATCAAAAAGAGAAAAGCTGAACTAGAAATTTTTTATACTAAATCAAAAAACAACAATAATTCATTGTATTTATTTGGTGAGGAATATTTTAAAACAATACAACATCAAGCACGTGTAGAGCTATTTTTTATTAATTTAAACTATGGCAATTATCAGCGAGTCTATTACCTTTCTTATTTATACAAGAAAAAATACAAAGACACAGCTTTTGCTCATAAAATGTCTGCAATTGCATTATATGGACAAACCAACAAACGCATTACCGATGAACCAAGTACTTACACTAAGGAAAAAAGTATAGAAGACTTAGAAGGTGTTACTCAAAAAGTAAATGCATTTTTAACCTATGTAGACTTAAACACTCTATCAATAATTAATGTTAGAAATGCTTGGAACTCTTTTCAATCAAACAAAAGCGATTCATTTAGTAAATATTTATTTGAGCAATCTTTATATTTAATGTTCAAACAAACCCAAGCAACTCCAACTACTTTTACTTCACACATTATCAAAGATTCTGTTACATTAAAAATTGAAAAAAAGTTAGAAATTGATGAAAGTATCTCTTTAGAAGAATTAAAATTAAAACCTGAATTTGAGGCTTTGAGTAAAACGGAAAAGATGAAAATAATTAAAGCGTATCAGGATAAAAAAAAGAAGTCAGATACACCTTCTTCTGAGTTCAAATCTACTTCTAGCACAAGTTCAAATAAACTAAGTAGTAGCAATATTTTAGGATTTTCAAAATTACTAAGTGATAGCTTGTTTGTAAAATCATTACGTCAACAATTTTCAATTTACAATTTCAAAGGTGAAGAAGAAAAAAACAACTCCAATTTGTCAAAAAGAAAAGACCCTACAAGTAGTTGGTACATTAAGAGATTTGGTGAAACTGCAGGAATTAAAAAAATGGTTTTATTAAACCCAAATTACGATAAATATACATTCAAAGACGGCAACACAAAAGAAGACTTATTGGATAATGAAAAAACTACTATTTCTTTGGCTAAATTATACAAAGACATGGCTAAATTGAATGGTATCGACATCGACTTTATTGACATGTCTGCAAAAAAACAGTTAAACACTGAATTAATCAATCAATATTCTGAATTAATGGAATGGGTAACAGAATGGATTAACAATAATGAAGGACAATCTGTAATGTATAACACTAATAATATTGATTTAATCCAAGAACAATACGGCACAAATCATGTAATGCTTTCTAGTATAACTCAAAAAATATACAGAGAAAGCATAGAGCCCGAATATCTAATTGCTTCAATTGTTATTTACCCATTATTAATTCCATACATTTTATCAGTATTACCAGAACACAACCTCCAATTAAGCTCAATCATATTCGACCTAAAAACAGGTAAAGTCGTTTATGTACAAAGAGACAATTATAAAGTTAAAAAACGCACTGACCATTTAAAAACAATGATCTATTCTCTATTCCATCAAGTAAAATCATAATGAAACTCAAACATATCCCATTTATTTTATTATTTTCAATCCCTAGTTTTGTTTTAGGGCAGAAAAGTATTCCTGGCTATTTAGGCAAAAAAAACTGTCTGAGTGTCAATTACATTGGAGGACTCTTCAAAAGAGACTATCTGTCAACCACTGATGGTTATTTTTCTAAAAAACCTAACCTACAATTAACCTATGAAAGAGTATTAAATAGAAAAAAAACTGTATTGTTGTCTGTAAGTAATGGAGGATTTAGAGTTGACAATGAATACTTATTTGACATATTTGACAGCGAAGATGTAAGGCATAATAATAAAAATTATTATGTTTATGAAGGTTTAATAGACTTCAATGTTACATCAATTCAACTTTCTAGTCAAGTTTATTTTAGAGGCAATGGTTCAATTGCTCCACTTGGCAAATATTTTGCGTATGGATTTTCTCATAGTTTTATTAATATTAAAGAAGTTGATTTATATTATACAGACTATAACAGCCCTCCTACTAAACTACCTGAAATAGTTCATTCAACAACATCATTGAGCACTTTTTTTATTGGCTTTGGCTCCAAACGATTTATTGACAACAGTATCTTTATCAATAAAATGATACAATTTAATTTGCCATTTAATTTTTTCACTCCTACTATTGCATCTTATCAAAGCATTCCTGAACCAACATTAAGAGGTGATTTGGAAAACAATATTGCAAAATTTGCTTTTTCTAGACAAAATACATTGAACTTTTCTTTAGGAATAGGTGCTGCATTTTAAGCTTAACCCATTTTCATCTTTATCTTAGCAAATAAAACACGCCATTCTTATATTTCCATGGTGTTGTTTTTCCTTTATACTTTACCTGATAAACATAGTAATCTGTTGGGCACAATTTTCCTCTATAGAATCCATTCCATCCTTTTTTAGGATCATTGGTTTCAAACAATAATTCACCCCATCTATTAAATATTTTCAAATCAAGTTTCACTATCGATAGTGAATGAATTTTGAACTCATCATTTATTTCGTCATCATTTGGGGTAAAGGCATCAGGAACAAATAAACTTAGAGTATCAATCACACAAATACTAGTTTTAAAACTGTCTTTACAGCCTCCTTCATTTGAAATAAAGAGTTTAATTTCATAACGGTCTGTATCTCCTTTATACAAATGCGTAGGATTCGTTAGTTCATCATAAGTTTCTGTATTTCCATCGCCAAAATTCCAGATACCGCTGGTTCCACCTTCACTTGCATTTATTATCTTCAATAACGCATTATTACTGTACAAACATTGAGAAGAAGGGACCGTAGTAAAAAAAGCTCTTACTCTATCATATCCTGGGATAGCAACACTTGTGTCATAAAAACAATTAGTCTCAAGATTTTTAACCTTTACCTTATAAGTGGTTGCCACAGGTGCCACAATTCTACTTGTTTTTTGAATTGGAATAGTATTCCAATTGTATGAATATCGGCCTGTATCGTTCATTTTCAACTCAGCAAAACCTTGATTTCCAAAACACATTTTGGCAGAAGTTTGAACACTTCCAAATAAGGGTGGATGAACATAAATTGAAGTTTGTCTTTGAACTGAATCGCTACATCCATCTTTTAACAAAACACTATATTGAATGGTTCTTTTGGGTGCTTCATAGATATTGGGCACATTCATTTGTCCACTACTCCAAACAATAGTTGAATTACCATTACCACCCTTACTAATGGTTGACAATTCTACTGTTTCACCAATACAAATACTGTCTTTGTTTTTTGACAATGTTATAATCAAAGGCTCCCCTACAGTAATATCTTTTGAAAAAATACTGATACATTTTCCTGAACCAAAAGTATATGTAATTGTATGAAGACCTTGTTTGGCTATACTTGGATTAAATGTAGATCCAGTAATTCCATTACCAAGCAATTTTCCACCTGAAGGAATTAAACCTAGAAGCGTGATCGAATCTTTGTAACAATAGTAATCTCTTAACCCCAAAACAGAAACATTAGGAAGTCCATTTACTGTAATTTTTACTGTATCTGTACATTTTCCTGGCAAATTAAACAATATTAAGTGAGTTCCAACACCGGCAATAGCAGGGTTGAAAATCCCTTTTTGGGCATTTGTAATACCTGGACCAAAGAAGATTCCTGCACCTTCCATATTTCTTAATTGAAAGGGATCATCTGCGATACAAACCACTGTATCTTTCTGAATATTTGCTCTATTAAAAACTTGAATAATAATAGTATCTTGACAACCATTTGCTGTTCCTATAATTGTGTGAAAAGTACCTCGACCAGCCAAACTTGGGCTAAACTTTTGATTGTAAATACCTGTACCTACTATTGCATTACTACCAGTAAACATCATATTCCAAGGATCGTTTTGCAAATAGGCATTTCTCATAAAATAAGCAGTGTCTGAAATACAATTTTTAACAGTGTCTTTATAAAATCGAGTGTATCTCAAGAACATTATTTTAACATCCTTACATCCATTTAATCCATTGTAGGTTAAGTTAGTTTGAATAAAAGTCGATTTATTAGGCACTCTAAAACTATCAGCATCAAACAGACCATTATTGGCATCAAAAATACCTTTACCTGTCCAATATCCTCCTACAGGCAATCCTTGAGGTAACAATCTTTGACCAGCATCGGGACAAGCTATTTCATCAAATCGGGCATCAATTTCTTGAATAAATCTTCTAAGTGTATCGCGGCAACCATTTATGGTATAAATGTAAATTTTATTCCCTGCGGCAGCTGTTGGAGGTGTTGAAATCCCCAACCTTGAATTTGTGATACTTGGCCCAGTCCATGTTCCTCCAATTGGTGTAAAGTTTTTAATAGTATCTATTGCTTTTGATTTACAAATAGTATCTCTTTTAATAACACTAATTAAGTCTATATTTATAATCTTATCACTAGTACATCCATTCCAAGAATAGGTAACGGTAAAAGAACCACTGCTTGAAGGCGGAGTGATGAGTCCTGATGTACTAATATTGGGACCACTCCAAGTTCCACCCGGAGGAGTAAATCCAGACACTATAAATGCCGGAGAAGATGGGCAAGCAGCTAATGGAGTACCTGCACTAATTGGGCGAACGGTAATAACTACTGTATCTGAGCAACTTCCAATTGAATAGGCTATTTTAAAAGTTCCTCCCCTAGCAACACTTGGACTAAAGGTACCATTCAAAGTACTTGTAATTCCGGTTCCAGACCAAACACCTCCACTAGGATTTGCTTTTAAATTAAATGATGGTGATGATTGACAAACTGTTGTATCATTTTGAGCTATTGGAGGATCTAAAACGGTAATAACAACTGTATCTAACCCTGGCACTGAAACCCCGTCAGAAACCCTCAGAATGTATGTAGTTGTGGTAGTTGGACAAACCAATTGAGGTGGTGAAGAGGACAAACCTCCACTTAACCAAGTGTATGAATAGTTACTAGAATTTCCTCCACTTATTATGGCTGTGAGATTTGCACAAGTACCTTTACAAATGACCAATCTATTACTCCTTAAATCCACTTGAATTGGACAATCTGTAATTTTAAAATTAAGAGTTGATTTAATTACCCAAACACTGTCACAAGCATCTTTAAAAGAAGATGTCAGTTGCAAGGAATAATTTCCACTTCTATTCAATCCACTTGCAAAA
>JBILJV010000042.1:0-19373 GCA_044377005.1 Bacteroidia bacterium | reverse complement strand
ATTCGCAAAAAATGTTTTTAAAACATTTATGCCATCTTACGGATAGTGCCTACAGATTTACCTTTGCTTTTAGAATCACCTTTTACTGCTGTGTTTTTAACAGTTTTTGGCTTTACTTCTGCTTTAGGTTTTGAATCAGCTTTTACTTCAGTGCTGTTTTCTTCTTCTGTGGTTTTTTTAATGGCATCAAAATTGATTTTCTCTTTTAGTAAACCATACCAAGTAGCCAGTTTTTTCATATCTGACAAATAAATACGCTCATTATCGTAGTTCGGTAATACTTCTCCCAAAAACAGAGAAAATTGTTTGTCTTCAGATTTTTTATCAGGAACCACTAAACCAGTCGTTTCTTTTTCTTTAATACGTAAAAGTATATCCGCTAATTTTTCTTCACCTTCTAAAGTAAACATAGCAATATCACTTAAAATAGACACTTTTGTGGTAGGAGCAGTCGGGAATTTTTTACCTGTACCATCTAAAGCTTCCACAATTAAGCCGTTTTTTCTTTGTCCAATTACATGGTATAAGCCAGGCATCCCTGAAATAGCAACAATATCTTTTAATTCTAACATACCTTGCAAATTTCTAACTATTTTTGATAAAACAAAACGTTATCCATTATTTTTGTCATAGTTTTGTAAACTTTTTAATAACGATTCAAATCAATGAGTAAAAAACTTCTTATCTATGGACTTGCTTTTGGTAGTGCTTGTGCCGCCATAAGCTTTGTGTATTTCTCTGCTGCGGTCTATAAACAATCTCTCTTTATCCAGTCTATTTTTATTATTACAGAATGGTTGCTCTTGCCTATTATTGCCATTTCTCTATTTTTTAAATCAATTAAACAAATGAATCCTGAGTCATTTACGATGGGAAGATCCGTTTTTACAGGTTTCCTTTTAAGTATTATTATGTCTGCTGCTGTTTCATTGGTGTTTACTTACATTTTACAATTCAAGCCTGAACTTATTGCCCAAATCATTGATTACAAAAATGGGTTAATACTCATAAAAGCAAAACAGTTAAACAGGACACCTGAAGAAATCAAAAATGCTTTAGATAATATTAAATTCGCGTACAATTCAAGTGCACAATTTATTAATCAAATTTTTTTAGGTGCTTCCAGAGGTTTGTTTTTTAGTGCCATCATAGCATATATAATGAAAGCTAAGATTAATAGAGATTGAAAAAGTTAGTATCGCATATTTTCTTTGTTTGGTTTGCACTTTGTTTTGTAGGACTTTTTCTTGCATTTTATCCCTTGTTTTTAATTTTTTTAGCACATCCTTTCCTTTATCCTGTTGCCAATGTTTTAAGAAAATTGTGGGCTTGGTTGGTTTTGTTTTTAGGATTTAGTTTCCCTTTTTATAAACGTTATAAAGCTCCTGTTAGTCAACCTTGTATTTATGTAGCAAACCACAGTTCTTATTTAGATATAGTTGCTTTTGGTTTATTTTTTCCGCTCAAGTCATGTTTCATGGCAAAAGCAGAATTAGCAAAAATTCCTTTGTTTGGTATTTTTTTCAGAACATTAGATATCGCAGTAGAAAGACAAAGTATAAGGGGGGCACACCGCTCATTTGTATCTGCAGCCCAAAGGCTCGACCAAGGATACAATGTTATCGTGTTTCCGGAAGGAACTATTTCTTCTCATGCCCCACAAATGAAATCATTCAAAAATGGGGCTTTTAAATTGGCTATAGAAAAAGGGGTTTCTATTGTCCCAGTTACGTTTTACAATAATTTTAAAATACTACCTGATGAAAAGTTTGAGTTTTATCCTCAGTTTTTGAAGTTCAAAATTCATCGTCCTATTTCCACAAATCATCTAAATATAGAACAAGCTGATGAGTTGAAAACTAAAATTTATCGTATTATTGAAGACGATTTAAAATCTACAAAATAACAGCATGCAAATTACAGACGAAAAAATAAATCAATTAGCGCATTTGTCTCGCTTAACATTCGATAATAATGAAAAAGCAAAAATTAAGCAAGATTTAGAGCGAATTTTAGAGCTTTGTGAAAGTCTTAATAAAATAGATACTGAGGGTATTGAACCACTCATTCACATGACCAATTCTGTAAATATAGTGAGAGAAGATAATCCTAAACAGGAATTTAGTCGTGAAGAGTTGTTGAAAAATGCCCCTAAAAAAGATTCAGATTATTTCAGAGTGCCTAAAGTAATTGAACAAGTCAAATAATGTCACACTTAATCGACATAAAAGGCGTACAAAAGGTTTATAAATTAGGTGCAGAACTGGTTTATGCCCTCAGATACATTGATTTGAATGTTGATAAAGGAGAGTATATCGCCTTAATGGGTCCCTCTGGTTCGGGTAAGTCAACTTTAATGAATATCATAGGTTGCTTGGACACTGCTTCGAGCGGAACTTATATTTTAAATGGCATTAATGTTAGCCAAATGACTGAACAACACTTGGCTGAAATCCGAAACAAAGAAATTGGTTTTGTGTTTCAAACTTTTAACTTAATGCCAAGAATGTCAGCTATTGAAAATGTGGCGTTGCCTTTGATTTATGCAGGTGTTTCTAAAAAAGAAAGGTTACTTAAAGCCGAAGAAGTATTAATAAAAGTAGGACTCAAAGACAGGATGTTTCACAAGCCAAATGAATTATCGGGTGGACAAAGACAGCGTGTTGCCATAGCAAGAAGTTTGGTTAATAACCCAAGTATTTTGTTAGCAGATGAACCTACAGGGAACTTAGATTCCAAAACATCAATTGAAATTATGACCCTGTTTGAAGAAATTCATCAGAATGGAAACACCGTCGTTCTTGTAACGCATGAAGAAGATATTGCTGCTTATGCCAAACGAATTGTTAGATTGAGAGATGGAAAAGTTGAATTAGATGAACATAATTTGAAACCAAACTCAAATTTAATTGTTTAAAGAAATTAGTTTTATTGAAAATGAAAATTTATACCAAAAAAGGCGATCAGGGTTCCACTTCATTAATAGGTGGTGACAGAGTATTAAAATCACATGTTAGAATAGAGGCATACGGAACCATAGATGAATTGAATTCTCACATTGGTATAATAAGGTCATTTGTTAATGATGATATTAATCCGTTTATTTTAAAGGAATTGCAAGATAGATTATTTACAATCGGAAGTATTTTGGCCTCTGCACCGGACAGTAAAATGGTTGTGCCAGACTTACATGCCTCTGATACAGAAATGTTAGAACAAGCAATTGATAAAATGAATGAGGAATTACCTGTATTAAGAACTTTTATATTACCTGCAGGTAGTATGCACATAGCACAATGTCACGTGGTAAGATGTGTATGTAGACGCGCCGAAAGATTGGTTGTAAATTTGAATGAAATGGAGCCAATTGATGAGTTGATTTTACAATATTTAAACCGTTTGTCGGATTATTTATTTGTATTAGCAAGGTACATTGCTTTTACCAACAAAATAGAAGAAGTGTCTTGGTTGCCAAGAAAATAAGACTTACTCTTTATTCTTTCCCTGTCAATTTATTTTTGTAATACATCGCCTCTTGGTAGTCAGGATTAATTGCTAATGCCGAATCTAAGAAAGGGATAACTGCATTTTTATTAATCGTTGTTTTGGCTTTGTCTAAGTAGCAAAGAGATTTAATGTCAACCATTTGAGTGTTGTTTTCATCGATATTAACTTCTACCAACTCAGGTTTGGTTGATGGGTTGTATAAAATGCCATTAGCAACTTTGCTATATTCCTCAATATTCCCCTCAGAGGCATAGGTTGTTGCGTACATGTACAGGTGTTTGTTTAAACCTGATATTTTGTATGCTTTCAATAGGAGTTCTCTAGACTCATTGATTTTACCTTGAGCACTTAGAAAAACGCTTTTGTATTCTAGTAATTGCGCTTTGTTTGGATTAATTTGAAGTCCTTTTTCAACGATTTTCTCTCCAGCAGAAAAATTTCTTAATTTCTTAATATAAAAAAAAGACAAGCTATCGTAATAAGTTTCGATATTGGCAGTATCCTCAATGATTAAGTGATTAAGTGCAACCACTGCGGTCATATAATCATTATTTACTAATGAATTTTGGTAAACGGTATTCCATTGTTTGTTTGATGATGTAGAGGAAGAATTGCAATTACTTAAAATCAAAGAAGCAACTATTGATAGAAAAAGGAGTCTAAAAGTCATATTGGGTATAATATCTTAATTTTGGGCAAATGTAGTAAAAATGTTGTAAAAACCATGTCATAATATTATTTTTGTAGAGCATTTGAAAGTTAAAAGTTATCATATCGTTCTCGTTCTATTGTTGTTCTCATATAACAATAAATTGCAAGCACAATGTGGTTCAATTTATATTTCTGCTACAGATACTGCTTTTTGTTCACCTAAGGCCGTTACATTTACAGTGGTGAACTATCCTAATAATACTACATTTGAGTGGGATTTAGGTTTAGGTTTTGTTGCTGGTCCAGCATCTTATTCAAAATTATATTCTACAGGTGGTTTGTTTGATGTTAAAGTTAAAATGACATTTCAAGATGGGAGTAATTGTACTTTGAATTATGCCAAATTTGTGAACTCTCGACCTAACCCAATTCCTAAATTTTCAGCTTCTAGGCTTTCAATTTGTAGTAGTTTAGACAGTATTATAATCTCAGACATTACACCCAATACGGCCAAAAGAGACTGGCTTATAGAGAATAATGCTTACAATAATACAGGCGTATCAATTGTAGAAAGGTTAACAACACCTTATGGTTATAAAAATATGACCATGTTTGTAGAAGATAAGTTTGGTTGCAAGGGAAAAAAATCATTTGACAGTGCTTTTTATTTACCTCCACCTATTCAGGTGGATTTTGATGCATCAAGAACTACAGGTTGTGTACCTGCTTCAATTGATTTTAACAATAGTTCTGTATTGAATGGAAATACCATTTCGACTTGGAATTGGAGTTTCCCAGGTTCAAGTATTCCAAGTTCAAGTATATTTAATCCTACAGGAGTTCTATACAATGCAGTTGATACATACAATGTAAAATTAATAGGGACAACAAATTATGGTTGTAAAGATTCTATTGAAAAGCGAAATTATTTCAGTTTTGGACAAAGTGTTAATATAACTGCGACATTGTCTACCAATAATATGTGTGCAAGTTCATCACTTAATTTGACTCATACAAATATTCGAAATACTAGTCCTGTTTTAAATATTACTCCATCAACATTCACTGTTTTAAGTTCAAATGCCAATAATAGTATTATAAAGTTTAATGAACCCGGAGTTTATAGTATAGAGATTTCAGATGAAAAGTTTACCTGTGTGTCGCGCCTTAATTTGGCAAATGCCATAACCATTAATGGTCCGGTTGCTAAGTTTAGTTTAAATGAAAATAAAAGTTGTGCTACTCCAGATACTTTTTTAGCTATAAATAAGTCTATTTTACAAATTGGAACAACTGCCAATGTGAGATGGGAGTTAAGTTATGATTCATTGCCTAATGTCGTCATTCAACGTGGTACTGGAGATACAATTAAATTGATAGGAACGGTTTTGTCAAAATATACCGTTAAACAGGTTGTAAAAGGTAGTAATGGTTGTTCTGACAGCATTACAACCTCTAGTGCATTTGAAATTCAAAAAATGTTGCCAGCCTTTAATTGGGCTTCACAACCTTCCTGTCCCGGAGAAATGGTTAGTTTTGCAAATCAAACAGCTCCAGGTACGTCAAAAATCAAAAACCGTTATCAATGGACTTTTTATAATTTAAACCTATCAATTTTAAAACGAGATACTGCCCAAAATCCTAGTTTGTCTTATCCTGGGCCAGGTAGGTTTAAAGTTAAATTATTGGCATATAATGATTTGGGTTGTAGAGATTCCATTACTTTAGATACAGTTAAAATTATCGACCCAACTCCTCAATTTTTAGTGTCAGATACTAATGTTTGTTTCAATTTTGGTTATTCAAGTCGTGTTAAACTATCTGCCATTTATCCAGATAATGTTTCGTTAACAAAATACAGGCATTTCTGGAAATTAAATCATCAAGATTCTAGTAAAACAATATACACAGATCAAGGAGATACTGCGAATTTTTATGGGTTACTTCCTGGTATTTATAATATTAGTTATTGGCGTTTTTCTAATTTATCAGGAGCATGTAGAGATACATTTTTCTTGCAACAAAAAATTAGGGTAAGTGGAGTGTTTTACAAAATTCTTTTAGATTCAATTCCTAATTGTCATCCATTTGTGGCCGACTTAGAAGCTGTCCCATTGTATAATTATAATTTTAAGAATACATTCGGTAAAAATTCTGTCGTTAAATGGTTGAGTTATTATGACACTAATTCCGTCACTATTCGTTTGCCAAATCAAGAAAATGCCAAAGCTTATGTTAAAAAATCTGGTAATTTCCGTTTTGAATTTAATGTAAATCATGCTTCAGGTTGTTCCGAAAAATTCCGATCTCCAACTATCAATGCTGGATTAGTGGCAAGATTTAATACTAGTAACAGATGGAATTGGGCATGTAAAGGAAAATCAATTGAATTTATAAACACATCCGATCAAAGATTTGTTGGCTATAAATGGCACATAATTGACACCAATAATCAATATAAAATTTACCCTAATGACTCAGCTCAAAATGTAAAAATGGTATTTAATCGTAAAGGTAATTATGGGATTCATTTGATTGGATATGGTAATGGAAATTGTAATGATACATTCAAGTCAATTGTTTATGTAACCGATGCCTTAGCTAGTTTTACTAGCAGTGATACTACTACGTATTGTGCCCCTTCTTTAGTTAGATTATTCGCTAAACAATCTAATGACATTATCTATTATAAATGGATGGTAGATGGCGATACATTAAATAATCGCCAACCCAATATTGGCCATGTAATTAATAGAAATACTGGTCCTCAAGGTTTACCTGTTGCATTGATGGTAAGTAACAGGGCTTGTGAAGATACTTTGGTAATAAAAGATTTTTTTAAAGTAATAGGGCCTATTCCGAAATTTAGTTTGTTAAATAATGTTGGTTGTGAATCATTAAACGTTCAGTTTATTAATGAAAGTAAGTATTTTAGTACCTTTTATTTAGAATATGGCGATGGTTCTGCGCTTGACTCTAGTAGTATTAGTAGGCATAAATATAGAGTTTTTGACAGAGCAATGATGACACAAATATACAAACCTATACTTTCTACAGTTGATTCGTTTGGTTGTATAGCCAATTATTCAAATCCCGAAGTTACGGTATCCAAATCCCCTGAAGCTAGATTTACAATTGATAGAGATAGTGGTTGTGCAGATTTAGATGTAAAGTTTAGAAATGTTTCAGTAAGTGCTGTTAATTTTAAATGGGATTTCAATAGCGATGGGGTTATAGATAACACACAATTTGCGCCAAATCATCAATACACTGCAGGGGTTTATCGTCCTACTTTAGTTGCTTTTTCATCAAATACTTGCAGTGATACTTTCAAGTATGCGTCAGATATTAAAGCTTTTTTAAATCCAAATGTAGTTATATCCAGTTCTAAAGACTCTATTTGCTATAACAGTAATGTTTCATTTAATGCAACACTTACAACTACAAATTCTAAAATAAAAAAATGGAATTGGGATTTTGGAAACAACTTTTTGCAAAATGATACTTCTACTGCACAAAATCCTAATTATACGTTTGTAAGAACCCGTTTGAATATGGTAACATTATTGGTGGAGGATAATAACTTTTGTTTTGATACCATAGAGAAATTTATTTATGTTAAAGATACTACTGGCCCCAAATCTGAACCTTTGCATTTTGTGAGTGTAGTAAATAATTCAGGCATTCAAATTCAATGGACTAAGTCATTGATATCAGATTATTTAAGCTATAAGCTTTACAGAGATAATTCAGGTTACTCATTGGTTTATTCGACAAATAATAGAAACGATACCACACGAACTATAACCAATGGAGTTGATGTTGGAAATAGCCGTTATTGTTATGTCATTAAAACCCAAGATTTTTGTACTCACATTGGAAAACCAAATTATCCTCATTGTACTATTTTGTTACAAGTGTCAGATTCTATCAATAAATTGGTTTTAAGTTGGTTGCCATATGAAGGTTGGGGTAACGGAATGGTGGAACGATATAGGATTTATAAAAAAGAGTTAAATGGTTCATTCAAATTAGTGGATTCAACAACAAAAACAACTTATGTTGATGATAGATTGTGCCCTAAATCCTATTGTTATTACGTAGTAGCGGTTCAAAAAAATGGTATATGGACTTCTGCAAGTAATGAGGTGTGTAAAACGCCTAAATACATAAAACCGCTTGAGCAAGTAAAAACAATAAGAACTACAGTTTTAGACAATGGAAATACCTATACACATTGGGAACCTTACAAATTTTCTAAACATATTAACAAATATGTTATCTCAAGATACGACGATGGTTTTGGGAAATACAATACTTATGCATTGGTTGATTCTACTGGCTATATAGATGATAATTCAAATTTATACACAAATATCTATTCTTATACTTATGGAGTAAGGGTTGAGGATCATTGTGGGAATATGTCTCCAGAGAGTAATCCCAATACAACCGTTTTGTTAAAAGGTAAGTCGGTAGATTATGTTGCCAAAATTAATTGGACTCCTTATCAAAAATGGGAAAGCGGGGTTAAGCAATACGATATTTTATTCAGAGACAACAGTGGATTTAAATTAGTGGGTTCTGTAATTGGTTCTGCTCCTTCACTAGAGTTTGATTACAAGGATAAGAATATTGACGATTCACTTTGTTTTAAAATTAGAGCCATTAAAGATACAAGTATCAATGTAGAGAGTTTGTCAAATATTGTTTGTTTTATTTCTGATCCACAAATGCATGTGCCTAATGCATTTACACCAAATGGTGATGGTGTTAATGATGTTTTTATTCCAAGGTCAATTTTAATATTCAATCAAACTGGAAATCCTATATTAGATTATCATTTAGAAATTTTCAATCGATGGGGGCAAAAAGTGTTTGAAACAGATGATGTTATTAAAGGTTGGGATGGGACTTATATGGGTTCGCCATGTGCTGAAAGTGCTTATATATACAGGTTGAGAGGGTTAGGGCTTGATGGAATTACAAGATTTAATATAGAAGGCAATGTTACACTTTTGAGATAAGCATAACATACCCTATCTTTGCCAGGTATTTTTACCTCAACCATGTTTGAAAATTTAAGTTTAAAAATTGAGAAGGCCATTAAAAACCTTAAAGGCCAAGGAAGGATTTCTGAGATAAATGTTGCAGAAACAACTAAAGAGATTAGAAAGGCGCTTGTTGAAGCCGATGTTAACTATAAAATAGCCAAAGAATTTACTGATGTTGTAAAGGAAAAAGCTATAGGACAAAATGTTTTAACAAGCATTTCTCCAGGGCAATTGCTCATCAAAATTGTTAACGATGAGTTAATTCAGTTGTTAGGTGGTGAACAACAAGATATTAATATTACAGCAAATCCGTCTGTTTTTTTAATTGCTGGTTTGCAAGGTTCAGGGAAAACTACTTTTTCAGGAAAATTAGCTAAGCACATTAAGTCTAAAGGAAGAAACCCTTTGTTAGTTGCTTGTGATGTATATAGACCTGCGGCAATAAATCAATTAAAAGTTTTGGGAGAGTCGATTGGTGTGGCGGTGTATGCTGATTTGGAGAATAAAAATCCAGTTGATATAGCCACTAAAGCAATAGCTTTTGCTAAACAAAATCATCACAATGTAATCATAGTTGATACTGCAGGTAGGTTGAGTATTGATGAACAAATGATGAGTGAAATTTATGAGATTAAAGAAACCATTCGTCCTACAGAAACCTTGTTTGTTGTGGATTCAATGACGGGGCAAGATGCTGTAAATACCGCTAAGAACTTCAATGATAGATTGGATTTTGATGGTGTGGTTCTAACAAAATTAGATGGTGATACCCGTGGTGGTGCTGCATTGTCTATTAAAGCAGTCGTAAATAAGCCAATTAAATTTGTAAGTAATGGCGAAAAATTAGATGCATTGGAGTTGTTTTATCCTGACAGGATGGCAGGTCGTATCTTAGGAAAGGGTGACGTAGTAAGTTTGGTAGAAAGAGCGCAGTCTGTTTTTGATGAAGAAGAGGCTAGAAAAATCAGTAAGAAAATCAGTAAGAATAATTTCGATTTAGAAGATTTTTTGAGTCAACTTCAACAAATTAAGAAAATGGGAAATGTAAAGGATTTAATGTCCATGATTCCTGGTGTTGGAAATAAGATAAAGGATTTGGAAGTCGATGAAAATGTGTTTAAAAATATTGAATGTATAATTCAGTCTATGACACCACAAGAAAGACAAAATCCAGATTTGATAAATAATTCAAGAAAAGCAAGGATCGTAAAAGGGAGCGGAAAAACCATTCAAGAGCTTAACAAACTTCTTACTCAGTTTAATGATATGAAAAAGATGATGAAAAGTATGAATAGTATGAAAATGAAACGATAATCTTAATAAATAAACGTGGAACAAACTATCAATCAATACAATCGTGAAATCAGTAAGTGCCGACATTTGTTTGAATCAAAAAACAAGGATTACGGAAGCTCTTGGCGTATTCTTCGTCCAACAAGTATTACTGATCAAATAATGATAAAAGCCTTGCGCATTAGAAGTATCGAAGAAACCAAGGAAAATAAAGTAGGAGAGAGTATCGAAGATGAGTTTATAGGGGTCTATAATTATTCTATTATTGGGTTAATGCAATTAAAATATTGGAATAATCCAACTGAATTTTCATTTGATGAAATTATGCATTTATATGATGAGGAGGTTGAAGCAACTAAGCAGCTGATGTTGAAAAAAAATCACGATTATGGAGAAGCTTGGAGAGAGATGAGAGTTAGTAGTTTCACTGATTTAATATTAATGAAAATAAACAGAACAAAACAAATTGAAGACAATAAAGGGCATACAATAGTGAGTGAAGGAATAGATGCCAATTATAAAGATATGATGAATTATGCTATCTTTGCTTTAATAACACTTAATAATTAATTTAATATATGAAGATTGTAACATCTATTTGTCGGATTTTAGTTGGGTTATTATTTATTTTCTCAGGAGTTATAAAAAGTAATGATCCCAAGGGGACTGCTATTAAGTTAAATGAATATTTTGATGTTTTTGCCAAAGATGTTCAAGTGGAGCAAGATTCAATTTTGTATTCCATTACCGATAATTTAGAAACAAATGAACAAAGTTCTTTTTCTTTGATGCCCTCAGATTCTATTAAATCAATTGAAATTATTCAGTCGGGTATCAGAAAGATTTATTACGAAGATGAAGAGACTCAAGATTCATTTTTAGGTTCTGATGTATATGTACTTGCTAATAATCAAATTATTTACGAGGCTGAATATATATTAGAAGATACTACTGAACCTATATTATTTAATGTAAATATTAAAACAGGCTCAAAAGAAGTTTTGGTTGATCGAAAATTGCAACTTTCATTGAATACCAAACATGAGATAAAAGAAATACTTCCGCTTTATAAATATGTAAAAAAAGAAAGTGTATGGGTCGGTTTCTTCAGGAGCTTAAGGTCTTATGCCATTCATTTTTCTATTATTATGTGCATTTTAGAAATTGTATTTGGTTTTGGTATATTGATAGGTTGGAAACCAAAACTAATATCTTGGTTAACTCTATTAATGATATTGTTTTTTACATTCTTAACATGGTACAGTGCTTATTTTAATAAAGTAACCGATTGCGGTTGTTTTGGGGATTTTATCAAATTAGAGCCATGGACTTCCTTTTATAAGGATATAGTCTTGTTGGTGCTAATATTGGTTATTTTTGCAAGGAGAAGTAAAATAGTTCCATTGTTTTCAAAGCTCTTCGGTTGGAATGCGATGTTAGTAGTTTTTATTTCCTCCTCAATTTTTGCTATATACTCCAATATGTATTTACCAGCTTGGGATTTTTTGCCTTATAAAATTGGAAATAATGTAAAGCAATTAATGATTAGACCCGTTGGTGCTAGAGCTGTAGATTCTATTGAAACAAAATTATTATATGAGAAAAATGGCAAAGTAGATACTTTTGGAATTATGGATTACCCAAGAACGGAAGATTGGAAATACGTTAATACGATAAATAAGGTAATTGCAACAGCTTGGAAATCATCGGTTCATGGATTTGAGTTTTCAACAAGGTCCGAAATTAATAATGAAAATATCAAAGATACGTTGTTGAACAGTAGTAAATATACTATTTTATTGGTTAGTACACATTTGGACAAGAGTTATGAAAAATCTTGGGCTAAAATTAAAGCTTTAGCAAATGGGTTAAAAACGCAGAATGTTCACTTTTATGCAGTCACTGCAACTTCATTGGATAATGCAGATGCCTTTAGAATAGAAATGCAATTGCCTTTTTATTTCAATAATTCAGATGAAACTTTGTTAAAAACGGTGGTTCGTTCTAATCCAGGTATTATGCTATGGAAAGAAGGTGTAGTTATTGACAAATGGAGCTGCCGAAGTATTCCTTCTATTGACAAAATTGTAAAAATAATTTCCAAAAAGAAAGAAAAATAGGCTGTAATAACATCTTTTATTCTCTAAATAATCATGCGACTGTATATTATAGGAATGCCTGCATCTGGCAAATCGCTTTTAGGTAAACAGTTGGCATTGTCATTAAATTTAAGATATATAGATTTAGATATACAACTCGAAAAAAACGAGGGTTGCTATATTCGTGAAATAATTTCAAATAAAGGGTATCATTATTTTAGAGAAAAAGAAAGGGATTGTTTGCATACAATACTAAATGAGCGGCATGTAGTAGTGTCGTGTGGTGGGGGCACTCCTATGTTTTTTGATAACATAGATAAGATGAAAAAATCAGGAATTGTAATATGGTTAAATTCAGATTTAAGCTTGATTACTAAGCGAATTAAACAAAATATAACTCGTAGACCCTTGTTTTCAGAGCTAAATGATGCAGAAATTGATGCAAAAGTTAAAGAATTATATCAAGAAAGAGAAAAAAAATATAAATTATCAGATATTAAAATCTTTATTAATGAACGTTCTAAAAATACACTATCTTCTGTAATTCAGGAAGTTGTAAAGTTTAATAAGCGTAAATTCTTATAAAATGTTGATTTTGTGTTAATATATTTTTTTAAAATAAATGCGTAACCCCTTGATTATATTAAACTTTAAAATACTTTTGACATCACATTTATTAACAAAAAATTTTAATTAGTTTTAATTATGAACAAATCAGATTTAATCAGCAAAATGGCAACTGACGCCAAAGTAACAAAAGCACAAGCGCAAGCAGCTTTAAATTCATTCATCTCTGCAACTACAGGTGCATTAAAAAAAGGTGACAAATTAATTTTAGTAGGTTTTGGTACTTTCTCAGTAACAAAAAGAGCTGCTAGAACTGGTCGTAACCCACGTACTGGAAAAGAAATTAAAATTGCAGCTAAAAAAGTTGTTAAATTCAA
The DNA here is from genome assembly GCA_044377005.1 of Bacteroidia bacterium. Classification (GTDB taxonomy): domain Bacteria; phylum Bacteroidota; class Bacteroidia; order NS11-12g; family UBA955; genus JABMMZ01. The sequence goes on along the minus strand of JBILJV010000042.1, from coordinate 5,825 downwards.
AGCAGGTGCAGACCTTTCAACAAAAGTTAAATAATTTATTTATTGCTTTAAATAAAAATCCCTTTACTCAAAAAGTAAAGGGATTTTTTATTTTTGTAAATCAATATGCATTCACTCAAAAGGAATTTTTTACAACACATTGCCCAAACTTCTGATTCGCCTTTAGCATTACAGATTGAACGTGCTGATGGCGTTTTTATGTATGATATTAACAACAAAGCCTATATTGATTGTATCTCAGGAATTTCCGTTAGTAATGTCGGCCATTCAAACCTAATGGTGAATGAGGCTATAAAAAAACAGCTCGATCAGTATTTGCATTTAATGGTATATGGTGAAATTATTCAAAAACCACAAGTTGAATTAGCCCAAAAGCTGAGTACTATCCTGCCAGAGGGGATGGATTCTGTTTATTTTGTTAACTCTGGAAGTGAGGCCGTGGAAGGTGCTATGAAATTAGCAAAACGCTACACCGGTAAACATCGTTTTGTTTCCATAAAACAGGCTTACCATGGTAGTACACATGGGGCGCTTAGTTTAATGAGTGATTCTTACTTTACTGATGCCTTTGTCCCTTTATTGCCAGGGATTGACTTTATTGATCAAAATAATCACGAAGAAGCTCTTAAAGCTATTGATTGCGATGTGGCTGCAGTTTTTATGGAACCTATAATGTCAGAAAAGGGATATATGCCTTGTGCCGATGATTTTATACAACTAGTAGCTAGCCGATGCAAACAATTTGGCGCACTGCTTGTGTTCGACGAAATACAATCTGGAATGGGTAGAACAGGGCAGTTTTTTGCTTTTCAACATACCAATGTTAATCCAGATATTGTATTAATGGCAAAAGCATTTGGAGGAGGATTGCCACTAGGTGCTTTTGTGGCCTCCAAAAATATTATGCAAGTATTAATGGATAATCCTGTTTTAGGGCATATCACCACTTTTGGTGGTCATCCGTTGTCATGCGCAGCCTCATTAGCTGCCATAAACTATATTTATGATAATGATTTGATGGGTGCTATTCCCGAAAAAGAACAATTATTTAGAAGTCTATTAATTCATCCAATGATCAAAGATATTAGTGGAAAAGGGCTTATGTTGGCTGTCTCTTTCAATAATAAACAGTTTGCTAGACAAGTTATTGACCAATGTGTTCAAGATGGCTTGTTAATCGACTGGTTCTTGTTTGCTGAAGATAAAATAAGACTATCACCCCCTTTAATTATTGAAATACATGAAATTAAAGAAATTTGTCGCATTATTTTGAAAAATATCAATCAAGTATCGCTTATATTTGCTCATTAGAAAATGAAAAAGATTATTTTTTTAGCGCCTCTGTTATTTTTATTCGCTTGTAACAAAGAGAATAAAACAACAGTAGACAGCGTAATCTCGGCTAAAGACCATTCTACTATTGAATCGGAATTTTCATCAATATTTGATGTTGCCGAAGATTTTAATTCAAACGACCGTCGAGTAAGAAGTGGGCAAACGATTCTGCCACCTTCTGCTGTGGTTACTTTTCTGGATAGTAGTTTTTTCGATGGAGATGGTATTGAGTGTACCATTGATTTTGGACCAATAAAAACGGCTTCACCCAAAGGTGTTTTATGTTTGGATGGCAGATACAGAGCAGGTGTATTGCATTTTAAAATGAATAAAAGATATTTTCAAGACAGTTTTGAATGTGAGATACGGGCCGAGGAAAGTGATGCCTATTACGCCGGAAATGATGGATTTAACTTGTCTGCAATCTCTGGAACTATGACAGTCTTAAAGCTTAATTTAAGTGCTTTTAAAATTACTGTATCTGATGCAAGATTAAGTAATGAGAACGGAATAATTACATGGCAGTCTAGCAGAATCATTGATAAAAAGGTTGATAACTCTGCCGGAATTTTAGGCGATGAATATTCCATTACAGGAAATGCATCAGGTGTCAATAGAAAAGGTGAGCCATTTGAAGTGAATATAAAAGAACCGTTGTATAAGAAAATACAAATGGGTTGTGCGCGTACTTTTACTCAAGGGGTTTTAGAGTTGATTAATATATCAAACCAAGAAAAAATATTACTAGACTATGATCCTTATAACAACAATGCTTGCGACTTAATAGCCAAAGCTACCATTCGCAGTAAAGAGTTTATTTTCACGGTTAGATAAAGATTAGCATGTTTCGTGTAGCTTTAGTGTTTTTTTTGATTTTGTCTTTTTTTGTTTCATGTCAACAATCTCCTAAACAACATCTTTCTCACTCATCAGTACAAGATTCTTTTTATAGATATACTAAGTCATTTAGCTCTTTTAAGAAAAAAGACCAAGTTTTTATTTCTTCTTGTTTTGAGGAGGATTTTAATGGGTCAATTTTAGTTTACAAAAAAAACAAACTATTCAAAATTGTAAAAGGTTATACCGACTTAAACAAGCAACAAAAGTTGGATATTAATGATGTTTTTCAAATGGCATCGGTTTCTAAAACAATTACCTCTATAGCGATTCTTCAATTACATCAAAATGGTTTAATTCACTTGGATAGTCAAGTTTCTAAATATTTAAAAGAATTAAATTACCCACATGTAACTGTTCGTCATTTATTGTCGCATCGAAGCGGATTGGCAAACTACATGTACTATACTGATACCTTTTGGAAAGACAAATTGAAAGTGATGAACAATCAGGATTTGTATCGTTTTTTTATAAAATCTAAGCCAAATGTATATACGGCGCCCGATGTGAGTTTTAGCTATAACAATACTAATTTTGCTTTATTGCCGATACTGTTGGAACGGGTGACTAAACAAAAATTTCCGACTTATGTTGAAGACAGTATTTTAAAAATAGCTGGAATGCGCAATAGTTTTTTTTATGGACATCAGCCTTCGCGTATTCAGTCAAAGGTACTTACTGGTCGATTTGTTAAAGAATTGTATGAACCTAATTACTACTTAAATGGAATATTGGGTGACAAAAGTTTTTTCAGTTGTGTAGAGGATATGTTTATGTTTTATGATGCATTGAAAGAAGGACGATTATTGGATAAATCAATTCAGGATGCTGCTTTTCAGGAAACGTATAAACCCAATGTGTATGGAGGCTCCTATGGATTAGGATTTCGCATAAAATACATAGAGGGTGAAAAATGGGTGTATCATAATGGTTGGTGGAAAGGTTTTTGGACTTTTTTTTGGACTAATATTGATAAAGATATTTGTTTAGTGGTGTTAACAAATAATAAAAAAAGCAGTAGGTTTAAATTATATGATTTATTGACAAACCTAAATAATTTATAGACATTTAATGATTAAAAAAAAAGTTAAATTAATTTCTGTTTTAATTAAAATCGATTAATTTTGCATTCGTATCAATTTTAAAAATTAGTGAGTTTTCTACCTATATACCGATTCCTATAGACTTTCAAGTATGAAATAATTATTCAATTTACTTTCCAATAAACATTCACTTACATACACATTTTTTTATTGCCCCATGAACCCTACTAGAGATGAAGATTCATTTGATGAATCTAAAAACAATTTAACGCCAGACGAAAAAGCGATTGAATCTACCCTAATTGATTTGGAGAAAAAAGGAGATTCTGATGAGCATGATGATGAGTTAGACATTGAAGAAGAACGTAAGGATACAACCGATTATTCTACTTTTTCAAAAGATGATTTTATCAAAAAGGCGGAAGAATTGATATTTTCTACAAACATTAAAGAAGCACATGATACTTTCAAAAAAATTAGACTTTTATTTGACGATTTAGTGAAAGCTGATAGGGCTGTTTTGATAAAAGAATGGGCTGATGCAGGAAATGATGTTCGTGAGTTTAAGCCTCCTTACGATGAAAAGAAAGATAAGTTTTACAAGGTTTATGCTTCTTTTTTAGAAAAGAGAGCGGAAGAGAAAAGATTGGCAGAGGAAGAAAAGCAAAAGAATTTAAAAGCAAAACGTAAGTTAATAGATGAGTTGAAAGAATTGTCATCCAAAGATGAAACTGAGACAATATTTTCAGAGGTTTTAGAAATACAGAAAAAATGGCGTCAAATTAGAACGATACCCCGTCAACACATGCAAGAATTGTGGGACAATTACCGTTTTTATTTGGATAAATTTTATGACAATCATTCTATCAATAATGAACTTAAAGAAAAGGACAGACAAAAAAATCTAGAATTTAAAATTGAGTTATTAAAAAGAGTTGATTTGCTCAAAGAAGAAAAATCAATTAAGAAAACACATATTCTTTTAAACAAATACCACGAAGAATTTAGAAATACGGGTCCTGTTCCATCCAAAGAAATGTCTGAGGATATTTGGAAACGTTTCAAAGAAGCTTCAGATGAAGTGTTGAAAATAAAAAGAGACCAACTGGATTCTATCAAAGCAAAAAGAAATCAGAATTATGAGTTGAAAAAATTGCTTTGTGAAAAAGTAGAAACAATTAATCAAGTCCCTATTGAATCTATTAAATTATGGAAAGAGAAAGCAGATGAAATTGCTTTAATTTTTAATGAATGGAAAACCATAGGTCCTGTTCCTGAAAGCGTAAACGATCAAATTTGGAAACGTTTCAGAGATGCCCAAAATGTGTTTAATCACAATAGAAAAGTTTATTTTGATCAATTAAATAAAGGGAAAGATGTAAACTTAAAAATGAAAACAGAATTGTGTGAAAAGGCTGAAAAAATAGCTGAATCAACTCAGTTTGATAGTGGTGCAAAAGAGTTGATTTCCCTTCAAGAAAAATGGAAATCTATAGGGCCAGTTTCTGAAAACATGAATGAAAAAATATGGTTGCGTTTCAGAACTGCTTGTGATAAGTTTTTTAACCAACGCAACGAGTTTTATAAACATAAAAATGTAGAAGAAAAAACCAATCAAACTGAAAAAGAGACGATCATAAATTCTATCCATCAATTGTTGGAATCAGAGGATGTATCTTATGTGTTTGAAGAGCTACGTAAATTGCAATTACAATGGAATCAAATTGGTTATGTGCCTATTAAAGTAAAGCAAGATTTAGCCCAAAACTATAGTAAAGCGGTTGATGCACTTTACAAAAAATTCAAACAAGCAAGTGAGGAAAATAAACAATTGCGGGTTAAAGAGCATTTTGAATTGTTGGCAAGTTCACCAAATGGTGCCGATAAGTTAAAACATGAAGAAAGGCAGTTGTTAGATAAAATTCGCTTACTTAAAGAAAATGTTGAAACGCTTAATAATAATATTGGTTTTTTCGCTAAGTCTAAAAAAGCAGATGAATTTAAATTGCAAATTGAGCAAAAAATAAATACAGCAAATTCACAAATAGATAAATTACAAGCTGATTTAAAAGTTTTAAGAGCTTTGAAAAGTGCAGACAATAGAAAATAGTTAACCCAAGGTTTATTTATGTTAAATCAAGTTAATTATATTGTCAACTACCTGCTTTATTTTTTTACATCACAAACCAAATACGATATTCATTCGCCATTTGTGTTTGATTTTATTGTCAATGTTCTTAATGTAAGAAAACAAAAACCTTACTATCACACCATTGAATTATTGCGTTCAAAGATGTTGAAAAGCACAGCGAAAATAAAACTAAAACCTTTGGGTGCCAAACCGAAAAGTTCCGAGTCTACACACCTTGTTAGTGAAGTATGTAAACGAACCTCTAAATCTGCTAAATATGCTGAGTTATTGGAGCGCATTTGCCATTTTTACCAACCACAATTTGCCATAGAATTAGGGACATCTTTAGGGATATCAACACTATATCAAGCTTCAGGTATTGCAAATGGAGTTTTGTACACTATAGAAGGAAATGAAGA
>JBILJV010000096.1:0-5522 GCA_044377005.1 Bacteroidia bacterium | reverse complement strand
CTTTCCTTATCATTTAAAAAACCGCAATAATCTCTTCCAATACTTTCTAATATAATTAATACTATATTTGGTTGAGTATTTGAAAAGGATGGGGAAGGGGATTGTACCGCGTTACTTAATTTTAATGCAACTGAATTATCAAAATAATTTACCGCTTTAACATTTTTTGACTCATAGGAAGTTAAAAGTTGTGTAATGGAATTAATTGTCGCGGAGGTCCATTCAGGATTTACAAATCTAGCGGCATCAAAACTTCTCAATGGTTTGACATTTAATCCACCTCTGGCACCAATAACTAAAAAAACAGAAGTTATTAAAAATAAAGATAATCTTATTAAAATATTTTTAGTTGAGTTATAAATAGTGATTTGTTTATTAGAAAGTGTTGGATAGAATTTAATAATAATAAAAATAAATACAATTAAGAAAATAAGAAGATACCAATAGCTAAAAAAGTATGACATAACAGGATTTGCAGGGTCATTAACAAGGTGAAATAATTCTATACCACTTCTTCTGTTTTTAATTTTAAAAAACTCAAAATCAATCAGATTTAAGACTAAAATTAGACTTATGCCCAAAATAAAAGTAAATTTTATAAATATGTTGATATATTTATTTGATTTAATTTTAAAAGGGAATAAGCTAATTAGATGAAAGGGGATAAGACAATAGATGAATGCTTGAATATCAAAAATAATTCCATACAAAAGAACCCAGGGTAACTCTCCTAAATCATTATTATTAAAGTAGTTGAAGTTTAAAAAAATGAATAATAAACGGCATAATGTTAAGGTAATTAAGCCCAATAAAGAACGTTTTAACCAAGTTATTATATATAGAAATTGAGTATATTTCATGAAGTTTGCGGGTTGCAAAAATGCAAAACAATATTCTTATTTGAATAAAAATAAAAAAAAAGCAGAATATTTTTGTTGAAATGAAAAAAAGGTGTACTTTTGCAGTCCTTTTTATAAAAAAAGTATTTATTAGATTATGCCAACCATACAACAACTGGTAAGAAAGGGGCGACAAACCTTAAAATTCAAGAGCAAATCTCCAGCTCTGGATTCTTGTCCGCAAAGACGCGGTGTTTGCACTCGTGTTTACACTACTACCCCTAAGAAACCTAACTCAGCTATGAGAAAAGTAGCTCGTGTTAGATTAACGAACCAAAAAGAGATTAACGCTTACATACCTGGAGAGGGACACAATTTACAAGAACATTCAATTGTTCTAGTAAGAGGAGGCAGAGTAAAAGATTTGCCTGGTGTTAGATATCACATTGTACGTGGTGCGTTAGATACTTCTGGTGTAGATGGTAGAAATCAAAGACGAAGCAAATACGGTACAAAAAAACCTAAAGTTAAAGGTGGAGCACCAGCTGCACCGGTAAAAGGTAAAAAGAAATAAGGACAAGAATCAATGAGAAAAGCAAAAGCAAAAAAAAGAGTATTATTACCTGATCCAAAATTCAATGATGTTATGGTTACAAGATTCGTAAATAACATGATGTATGATGGAAAGAAAAGTGTTGCATTTGGTATTTTTTACGATGCAATCGATTTAGTAGGTAAAAAAGTTTCTGAAGAAGAGGGTATCGATGTATGGAAAAGAGCACTTAACAATGTTATGCCAATGGTTGAAGTAAAGGCTAGACGTGTTGGTGGAGCTACTTTCCAAATTCCAATGGAAATTGCACCTGAAAGAAGAGCAGCCATGGGAATTAAATGGATCATCATGTACGCTAGAAAAAGAAATGAAAAATCGATGGCAGAAAAATTAGCAGCTGAAGTAATTGCGGCTTCTAAAGGTGAAGGTGCAACGGTTAAGAAAAAAGACGATACTCACAAAATGGCTGAAGCCAATAAAGCTTTTGCGCATTTCAAAGCATAAGGAGATTATAAATGTCACGCGATTTAAAATATACAAGAAACATCGGAATTGCAGCTCACATTGACGCTGGGAAAACCACTACAACTGAACGTATTCTATATTATGCTGGTGTAAACCACAAAATAGGTGAAGTTCATGATGGTGCATCTACAATGGATTGGATGGTTCAAGAAGCAGAACGTGGTATCACTATCACATCTGCAGCGACTACTGTTCAATGGAATTATAGAAATAATAAATACCACATTAATATCATTGATACTCCAGGTCACGTTGATTTTACCGTTGAGGTAAATAGATCATTACGTGTTTTGGATGGTTTAGTTTTTTTATTTTCTGCAGTTGATGGTGTTGAACCACAATCAGAAACAAACTGGAGATTAGCAAACAACTATAATGTTGCAAGAATAGGTTTCGTAAATAAAATGGACCGTTCAGGTGCTGATTTCTTGAATGTTGTAAAACAAGTTAAAGAAATGTTAGGTAGTAATGCAGTGCCATTACAACTACCTATTGGTGCTGAAGATAATTTCAAAGGAGTAGTTGATTTAATCAACTTTAGAGGTATGATTTGGAATGAGCATGATAAAGGAATGACTTACGAAGTTATCGACATTCCTGAAGACATGGTTGAAGAAGCTAAAGAATGGAGAGAGAAATTATTAGAAGCTGTATCTGAATATGATGAGCGTTTAATGGAAAAATTCTTTGAAGATTCTTCATCTATTACAGAAAGAGAAATATTAGATGCATTAAGAGCAGCATGTTTAGATATGAAAATCATCCCTATGGTATGTGGTTCATCATTTAAAAATAAAGGTGTTCAAACAATGTTAGACTTAGTAATGGAATTGATGCCAAGTCCATTAGATAAACCAGAAACATTTGGTACTAATCCTGACACAGATGAAGAAGTTTCAAGAAAACCTGACTATAATCAACCATTTGCGGCATTAGCATTTAAGATTGCAACTGATCCTTTCGTTGGTCGTTTAGCTTTCATAAGAGCATATTCAGGTAAATTGGATGCAGGTTCTTATGTTTTAAACACTAGAAGTGGGAACAAAGAACGTATTTCTAGAATATTCCAAATGCATGCTAACAAGCAAAATCCAATTGAGTTTTTAGGAGCTGGTGATATTGGTGCTGCTGTTGGATTTAAAGACATTAGAACAGGAGATACTTTGTGTGATGAAAAACACCCAATTGTTTTAGAGTCTATGGACTTCCCAGAACCCGTTATCGGTTTAGCTATTGAGCCAAAAACTCAAGCTGACGTTGACAAATTAGGTGTAGGCTTAGGTAAACTAGCAGAGGAAGATCCTACATTCAGAGTTAAAACTGATGAAGAAACTGGTCAAACTGTAATTTCAGGTATGGGTGAGTTACACTTAGAAATTATTGTTGACAGATTAAAAAGAGAATTTAAAGTTGAGGTTAGTCAAGGTGCTCCTCAAGTTGCATATAAAGAAGCTATAAAAGGTTCTTGCACTCACAGAGAAACATTCAAAAAGCAAACTGGTGGTCGTGGTAAATTCGCAGATATTCAGTTTGAAATTTCACCTGCAGATCCTGATTTCAAAGGTGAAGGTTTACAGTTTGTAAATGAAGTAGTTGGGGGTTCAATTCCAAGAGAATACATCCCTTCAGTTCAAAAAGGTTTTGCAGAGGCAATGAAAACTGGTACACTCGCTGGTTATCCATTATCAACAATGAAAGTTAGATTGTTTGATGGTTCATTCCACGCAGTTGACTCGGATTCATTATCATTCGAAATTTGTGCTAAATCTGCATTTAGAGAAGCGGCACCAAAAGCTCAACCAATATTGTTGGAACCAATAATGAAATTAGAAGTTCTAACTCCTGCAGACTACATGGGTGATGTTCAAGGTGACTTGAATAGAAGACGTGGTATGTTAGAAGGTGTTGACGAAAGAGCAGGTTCACAAGTTATTAAAGCTAAAGTTCCACTTTCAGAGATGTTCGGATATGTAACAAGTTTAAGAACTATTACATCAGGTAGAGCTTCATCCACAATGGAATTTGATCACTATGAAGAAGTTCCTCGTTCATTAGCAGAAGAAGTAATTAAAAAGTTAAAAGGTCAAAAAGCCAACGCATAAAAATGGTAACACAAAAAATAAGAATTAAGTTGCGTTCACACGATCATAATTTAATTGATAAGTCAGCAGAAAAAATTGTAAAATCAGTTAAAGCTACTGGAGCTATAGTTAGCGGTCCAATTCCTTTACCGACAAACAAAAAGATTTTTACTGTATTAAGATCGCCACACGTAAATAAAAAGGCTAGAGAGCAATTCCAATTGTGCTCATACAAGCGCCTTTTGGACATTCACAGCTCAACTGCAAAAACTGTTGAAGCTCTTATGAAATTAGAACTTCCAAGTGGAGTAGATGTAGAAATTAAAGTTTAACAGAAATGGTAGGAATTATAGGAAAAAAAATAGGTATGACTAGCATCATTGATGCTAATGGTGCAAAAATAGCTTGTACATTAGTACAAGCAGAGCCAAATGTTATTTCTCAAGTAAAAACTAGTGAGAAAGACGGTTATAATGCATTACAAGTTTCAGCTTTTGAAACAAAAGAAAAGCATTCTAATGCGGCTACCATCGGACACTTTAAAAAAGTAAACTCCAAACCTATGAGGTATTCTCATGAATTTAGAGTAGACTCAGTTGAAGCTAATGCTGGAGACAAAATAGATGTAAGTATTTTTGTTGAGGGTGATTTTGTTGATATTATTGGAACATCAAAAGGTAAAGGTTTCCAAGGTGTTGTAAAACGTCATAATTTTGGTGGTGTTGGTCCATCAACTCATGGTCAGCACGATAGACAAAGAGCACCAGGTTCTGTAGGTTCATCTTCATATCCTTCAAAAGTTTTTAAAGGACTTAGAATGGCAGGAAGAATGGGTGGAAAAAGAATTAAAAATGCAAATTCTTTAATTCTAAAAGTAATGCCAGAACAAAATTTATTAGTAATTAAAGGCTCGATAACAGGACATAATGGTTCAACAGTAGTAATTGAAAAATAAGAGATATGGAATTAAAAGTATTAACAATTCAAGGAACAGAAACAGGTAAAAGTGTTAACTTACCTTCAGATATTTTTGGAATATCTCCTAATGATCATGCTATCTATTTAGATGTAAAGCAATACTTGGCTAATCAAAGACAAGGAACTCATAAATCTAAAGTTAAAGCTGAAGTTCATTATAGTACAAGAAAAATCAAAAGACAAAAAGGTACAGGTGGTGCAAGAGCTGGTAGTATAAAATCAGGAGTTTTCGTTGGCGGAGGTCGTATACATGGTCCATCACCAAGAGACTACAGCTTTAAATTAAACAAAAAATTAAAGCGTTTAGCTAGATTATCGGCTCTATCATATAAAGCATCTGAGAATCAAATTATCGTTTTAGATACGGTTCAATTTGAAAAACCCAACACAAAATCTTTTACAGAGATTTTAAATAACTTAAAAATAAATAACAATAGAGTATTGTTTGTTACTGCAGGTAATGATAAAAATATTTATTTAAGTAGCCGTAATATACCTAAAGCAGAAACTTTACCTGCTTCAGATATTAATACTTATAATATTTTA
>JBILJV010000095.1:0-5544 GCA_044377005.1 Bacteroidia bacterium | reverse complement strand
TTAGTTAATTCTTTCTTTTTTTTCATCTTTTTAACGATAATTTTTATTTCTACCCTACAAATTCGTTAATTTGTGACATACTTATGACAAAATCTATTGTTAAATATTTTTGTAAGAATTGTGGATACTCTGCAACTAAATGGTTAGGGAAATGTCCCTCATGTGAGGAATGGAATAGTTTTACAGAGGAAATTGTCAATAAAACGGACCATTCTAAAAAGTTATGGAATAAGTCGGAAAGTGGAATTCCATCTAAAGCCATTCAAATGCAGGAAATTGAAAAAGGTTCTGAAACCAGAACTCTTTTGCCAGATAGTGAACTAAACCGAGTGCTTGGTGGTGGTCTCGTTTCTGGTTCTATTACTCTCATTGGTGGTGAACCAGGTATTGGAAAATCTACTCTTCTACTGCAACTGGCACTTAAAATAAATCAACATGTCTTATACATCAGTGGTGAAGAAAGTGAATCGCAGTTAAAAATGCGTGCAGAACGTATTGGTATCAACAACCAAAACTGCTATGTCATGTGCGAAACATCGCTCGAAAATCTTATTTCCTTTTTGCTAAAAAGCAGTCCAGAGTTATTAATAGTGGATTCTGTACAAACACTCTCAAGCGATTCCATTGATTCTCCTCCAGGAAGTATTAGTCAAATAAAATATGCTACAGCCGAACTGCTTCGTTTTGCCAAATCTACCGGTATTCCAGTATTTTTAATTGGGCACATAAATAAGGATGGTAATATTGCAGGTCCTAAGGTTTTGGAACATATGGTGGACACGGTTTTGCAATTTGAAGGCGACCGCCATTACAATTACAGAATTTTACGAACTCTTAAAAATCGTTTTGGTTCGGCTAGCGAAATTGGAATATACGAAATGCGTGGCGACGGTCTTCGTGAAATTGAAAATCCTTCTGAAATATTAATTTCTGAACGTGAGGAATTATTGAGTGGCATTACCATTAGTTGTGCTGTAGAAGGTATTCGTCCCATCTTATTAGAAACCCAATCTTTGGTTAGTTCTGCTGTTTATGGAACTCCTCAACGAACTAGTAATGGATTTGATTTAAGGAGATTAAGTATGCTTTTGGCCGTTCTCGAAAAAAGATGTGGTTTCCAATTGGGAGTAAAAGACGTGTTTGTAAATATTGCAGGAGGTATGAAACTCGAAGACCCAGGATTGGATTTGGGTATTGTTGCAGCCGTTTTGTCTTCATATCAAAATGTACCTATTAATTCTCATATTGCTTTTTCAGCAGAAATTGGTTTAAGTGGTGAAGTTAGAGCGGTCTCGCGTATTGAACAAAGAATCTCTGAAGCCCAAAAATTAGGATTTAAAGAAATTATGATTTCAAAATACAATAAAGGAATAGACCTGAAATCTTACCAAATAAAAATCATCCAAATTGGAAAAGTAGAAGAAGCTTTTGAATACCTTTTTGGGTAAAAAATTAGAAAGGGATTTAATGGTTAGTTAAATCCCTTTTTTTAAACAGATATAATAAATTTCTTTAGGAGTATTAGTATCCGAAAATTTCTTCTAAAGTCAATGATTTGAATTCGCCATATTGACGTAAATCAGCTTCTTTGATTTTGTCTTTAGAGCCTACAATCGCCATAGACCATTTTGCGTTTTTAACAGCTTGTTCATGCAGTTGCTTAATGTCATTAAAGGTCATTTTTTGAATAGATTCATAAACCATTTTTCTATAGTCATAATCAATTCCCATGTCAATAGCACTTAAATATTTGAAGAATAAATTGGTTTTGTTGATACGCTCGGCTTCTATTGAACTTAAAATAGAAGCTTTTGCTTGGTTGAAACTTTCTTCATTTTCAGGCATATTGCTCAGTAAACCATTCATGGTTTTAATGGCATCGTGTAATTTGTCAGCTTGTGTTCCTACATAAGCTATCAATAGGTCATTTTTGCCTTTTTCCATCGATTGATTGTAATAGGCATAAGTAGAATAAGCTAATGCGCGAGATTCTCTGATTTCCTGAAAAACAACACTGCTCATACCTCCTCCAAAATACTCATTGAATGCTTTAATGGCAGGAACTTGATTGATGTTAAACTCACCTAGTGAACTACGCCAATTGATTTCGGCTTGTACCATTTCATAGTGAGTAAAGTACACCATGTTTTTGGTTTGAACTTGTGGTTTAAACACAATAGCCGGAGGAATAACAAGAAACTGTTTAGGAACAACGTGAAGTTGAGTAATGGTTTGGGCTGCCAAAGTTTTTTCTTCAGGACCATAGTAAAAAATGTGGTGCTTGTATTGGTTCAAACTTTTAATAATACTGATTAATTCAGTTGCAGTAAGTGTATTTAATTCAGCATTATTTAGCAAGTATGTTCTTGGATTGTTTTTGCCATAAAGGGCATAGGTGCTTAATGCAGAAGCAATTGCTCTTTTGTTAAGTTTTTCGTCTTCTCTCGATTTTTTAATGCTCGCAATGTAATCTTTTAATGCTTGATTGTCCGCTTTGGCATTGCTCAATAAATGCTCAAACAAGGTTAATGCTTCTTTAAAGTTTTGTTGAGGGCCGCTTAAGTAAATGTAGCTTCTTTTATCTCCAGCAGAAACACCATAATTACAAGCCAATTGGTAAAACTTTTTACTGATTTCATCTGCTTTGTATTTGTCGGTACCTATGTATTGTAAATACTCTATAGCAAGTGGCATTTTTTTGTTGTTAAAACGCCCCATGTCTAACACGTAATACAATGTAAACAACTGATTGTCATCATTCTTTTTATAATAAAAATCTAGACCAGCAATTTTTTCTTTTTGTAAACTTTGTTGGTAATCTACAAAAACAGGAAGCATAGAATCCGCTTCTTCGCTCAATAAATCATTGACAAATAAAGAAGTTTTATCTCTGTTGAGCGATACTTCTGTAATGGCTGGTTTTTCTATTTTAGCAATTTTGGCTTTTTCTCCTGTACGCTTGTAGATAACTGTATAACCATTGTTATAATACTCATTGGCAAAGTCCATTATTTCTTGCTTGGTTATTATGCTCATTTTGTAATTGTCATTCAAAACATCAATCCATTTGCGGTCGGTAACAAAAGCATCTAGTAAAGAATAGGCAACACTTTCATATTGTTCATATTTCTTAATTTCGTCAACCATGTTATTGGTAATAATACCTTTAAGTAATTCATCATCAAATTCACCTTTTTTTATTTTTTCAATTTGTGATAAAAGCAGTTCTCTTAATTCTTCCAATGATTGACCTTGTTTGGGAGAACCATAAAATAAGTGAACAGAATAATCTTTCATAAACTCAGGGGAACATCCTGCATTGAGTGCTTTTTGTTGTTTCACCAAGTTCAAATCAATCAAACCGGCTTTACTATTGCTTAGCAATAAATCTATCACCCTTACCATCAATGCTTCTCTGCTCGAAATCCCATCAAAGCGCCATCCCATTACTAGACTTGCTTCATCTGGTCCGGTAATTGAAATACTATCAGGGCGACCTCTTGGATATTCTATTTCAGATTTAAATTCAGGAATAGCTGCAGGTTTCATATATGAAAAATGGTGGTCAATCATTTCTATTAATTCATCTGGATTAAAATCTCCAGCCATAATAATTGCCATGTTGTTAGGTACATAATAAGTATTGTAGTATTCTCTGATTTTTACCAAAGAAGGGTTTTTTAAATGTTCTACAGTTCCAATGGTTGTTTGAGTGCCATAAGGGTGCTTACGAAATAAACTTGCAAACAAGCCTTCATACACTTTACTCATGTCGTTGTCCAAAGAAATATTTTTTTCTTCGTAAACAGCCTCTAGTTCAGTGTGAAATAATCTAAAAACAGGTTGACGGTATCTCTCTGCTTCCAGTTGAACCCATTGGTGGATTCTGTTAGAAGGAATATTATTGACATACACTGTTTGTTCTACACTTGTAAAAGCATTGGTGCCTTGTGCGCCTATTGATTGACAAACTTTGTCGTATTCATTGGCAATGCTAAATTGTGAAGCTATGCTACTGATGCTGTCTATCTGTCTGTAAATAGATGTTCTTAATTTTTCGTCTTTGGTTTGGTTGTATTTTTCATACAATTGGTCAATTTGCTTTAGATAAATACTTTCTTTGGCATAATCTTGAGTGCCATATTGGTCGGTACCTTTAAACAAAAGGTGTTCCAAGTAGTGGGCTAATCCGGTATTGTCGGCAGGGTCGTTTTTACTACCTGCTTTTACAGCGATTAATGTTTGAACACGAGGCTGTTCTTTGTTTACAGATAAAATAACAGTAAGTCCATTGGGAAGTACATACCATCTTGCACCTGTAGGGTCGTTTGCCACTTTGGTGTAAGTGTATTTACCATTAGTGGTTTTGCCGTAAGTGGAATAGCGGGTTTGTGAATTGACTTGAAAACCAAGCAATACAAAGCAGAGTAATATGAATTTGTTCATTTTGATGAATAAAAAGGATTTCAAAAATAGATAAAAAATAAGGTTTTGAAAATTAATTTACAGAGAATTACGCTCGTTTATCTAAAATTGCTCAGTTGAGATTACAGTTTTTTTAACATTTTTGAGTGTGGAATACCCACTTCCATAAATTCACTTCCTTCAATGCTATAATTAAGCTTAAGATAAAACGGAACTGCTGTTTTTCGGGCATTGAGTTCCATTGTTTTGTAGCCATTGTCACGTGCCCATTTTTCGGCATACACAACCATTTCTTTACCTACACCCATCTTCTGAAATTCGTTTTTAACAGCAACTTGTCTCATTTTAAGGGTATGGTCAGCGCTGTTTTTTAATAACAAAACCCCTGCAAGTTGAGTGTTAAGGTAACAGCCTATGTGTACTTGAGAGGATTCTTGGTCCAATTCTTCATTGGTAAAATCCAAACCTAATGGTGTTCTTAAAATTTCCCTTCTCAACTGAATAGAGTTTTTTTGTTCGGGACCACCAAAGGAAAGTATTTCGCAACGCATATGTAAGTATAAAGAGCAAAATTACAAATAATTAACGAAAATAAACATATTTAGAATTGTATAATAAGTTAATACTATTTGTAATTCTAATATCAAATTGTAATTAGCAAATTTACTATTCATTTAAGCGATAAAAAAATTTAATTTAGAAATTTGGCTTCTTGGTTATTGTTTTTTTTGTTGATTAATTTGCATTAATTACTAAATAAATAAAAAACATGAAAAAAGTATTATTCACCCTAACAGTCACATTGTTATTATTCGCATGCCAAAAAGAATCAATTACACCAAAAAGTTCATCATCAAGTGATGTTCAAGGAAATGTAATTATACAAAAAGAATATTGTGAAGCAACATGCCCACCAACATCTAATGATGGAAAACCACAAAAAAAATGTATAAATGTTCCAGGGAATTGCAAAAAAGCAATGCCTTGTACAGATGTTACATCTGTTGTTTTTCAAACACCACCTTCACTAGAACAAATTGAGGCTATCGCACATCAATTTACAAATAATATGGTATTAAATGATTTTATAAATCTTGAAGATTATAATTCTAGTTTTAA
>JBILJV010000041.1:0-19768 GCA_044377005.1 Bacteroidia bacterium | reverse complement strand
ATATACTTTATTAAAATCACTGAAGATGAAAAAACAACTTTCAGTAAAATGATAGTACAATAAAGCTAATTGAATTAATTAGTATCACAAACAACTATTTCACAAAAAGGTGCATAAGTTAATGACTTATGTGCCTTTTGTGTTATAAAACACAGTATTGTTTGTGTTTAATTTAATACCTTCGTCATTTTGGTTGCTCGGTTTTGGCCACACCAAAGTTTTTTGTCCTCAACCACTAGGCTGGGAAAAGACACGTATCTATTTCTTGCTGTCATATCGACAAAGGTGACCCCATTTCTCAGACTGCTGTTAAATAATAATCAAGATTCTTCTGTTAGATTCTTTACCCCCTAAGGAACTTGATTCAGGATGACTATTTGAAAAAATCTACCTTTTAAACTTTAAACTCTCTATATCTTTCAAACCATTTAGTCAACTATACAAACACGCTGAATGTTTAAAAAATCTCCTTTATAATAGTACAATAAATAATAGAAATTAAATTAGTACAAATAAAAAAAACATATATAAAAGCACAAATAAACAGTACTTATGTAACAAAATTAATGCAGTATACATTCTTTAAATCAAAAAAATGAAAAGGTTATACTATTTGAGCAAAAATTTAAAAAACTGAACTTTGCAAAATGAAATATCTTATCAATCATACAAAATCAAATTGTATGAAATTTAGAATGAAATCATACTTGGTTTTACTCTCCACTTTTTTATTAATTTTAACTACAAATGCCCAAAATCTAACTATTTCAAGCACTGGACAAACAGGCACCTCTGGTTCCAATTGGAGTATTGCTAGCAATGTTTTAACCATTACTGGGAATGCAGACGTTAATGCTAGTGTTATTAGCAATCATTTGGCTTCGAACAACTTAAGTCTATCAGGAGTAGTAAACGCTTATGTGAATTCTGCTATATCATGGAGCAGTAATTCCATTTTGACATTGAATGCATCACAAAATATTCTTATTTACAGTGATATAACAGCGAGCGGAAGCAGTCCACAACTTTATGTTTATTATGGTGGATCTAATGCGAGCACGGCTCCTAATAATTCTTTTATTTACGCTCTTTCACAAAGAAACAGAAACAAGATAAACTTTTCGAGCTCAAGTGCAGTATTTAGAGTTGGAAATGAATCCTATACAGTTTGTACGAACTTATCGGAATTATCACAAGCACTGAGTAATGCAACAAGCAGTACTAGAGTTGCTTTGGGTGCAAGTATAAGTCTTAGCCAAACGTACACGAATAGTTTATTCCCTATTAATTTTTCTGGAAAATTTGATGGATTAGGTCAAGTCATAGATGGATTAAGAATCAGAAACTCAGGTGGGACTTCAGTGAAAGCTAATTTAGGTTTATTTTCTCAATTGCAAGGGGCTACAATAAGAAACATAGGTATTACAAACATTGATATTTTAATAAATTCCACTTCCGCAGGAACAACGGGTAGTGAATTCAGAATTGGTGCATTGGCAGGTAATATTGGTAACTCCTCACTTACAACAAGTGGTTATTCTTCTTCAGCTTATACAACTACTATAGAATCTGTTTGGTCGAGTGGTAATATAGGAACTGCAAACGACTTTACATCGGACAATCAATCATCTGGTGATAGACAAAAATTCTTTTTTGCAGGAGGTTTGGTTGGAAGTATAAACAATGGAACTGCAAATATTTCAAGATGTTACAGTTATTGCAATGTGAGTTCAAGTGGATCTTACACAGACAACTTATCTGCGGGTGGACTAATCGGGGATGTTGGAATTAATTTAAATTTGACAGGACACACAACTTCAACAAATTCAAGCATATTATTTAATCTTTCTAAATCTTTTTCTACAGGCTCTATTTTAACAGGAGGACAAGGATTATACTATGGTACAGGTGGTTTAATTGGAGTAGTCTTTGTATCAGGTTCTACTATTGAAAATTGTTATTCATGGAGCAGTGCAGTTGCTTTTGCAGGTGGTGGATCTATGGGTGGCATTTTAGGTTTTGGTATTGACGGAGGCACATATAGAAACATGTACAGTACCCAATCAAATCAAGGAGATATTAGAACTACCAATTCTAATTTATATTATTCACAATCACCTAGTTCTGGAACAACACTTCCTTCAGGATTTAGTAGTTCAGTTTGGTCCAAAGCGAATGGAGCGTTACCCATACTTTTAGATTTAGAAACCCCGCCAAACATCCTATATGTTCGAGTAACATCAGCACAGTCAAGCACATGTGGAAATATTAGTATTAACTATAACATTACTGATGGATCAGGAAATACTGTAACATTATCAACACTCGGATTATCAAATCCTTCTGGAACACCTATTTTTACCATTAATAATTTAACTCCTCCAGGAACATACAGTGGTGTTTCCTATTTATCTGGACTTACATTAACTGGAACAAATGCAAACAACTATACTCTTAATCCATTTCCATCAAATGCATCTACCCACACAATAACAGGCACTTGTTCTAATTATCAAATCACATTCAATGGAAATTCCAACACCTCAGGAACAGCTCCTGCAAACATCACTTTTACAGGTTCCACAACTATTCCAAACCAAGGTTCTCTTGTAAAGACAAGCAATACGTTCTTGGGATGGAATACAGCTGCGAATGGAAGCGGAACAACTTATGCTGCAGGCTCTACTTATTCAGGAACAAGCAATTTAACACTTTATGCCCAATGGGTTACAGTTTCTTCTTTGGGTTGTATTACTATCGTTGCTAGTGGTGGAGCTGCCGAAAATTCAGGATGGGTTGCTAGTTATAATACTATTAGATCAAGTTCCTCATCTGCCGTGAACATCAATGCTTCAGATATTGTGTCTAAATTGGGTAGTGGTAATGTAAAAATAATGGGGAATTGCATTACTATCAGCTCTGCAATATCATACACAACCAATACAAAAGAACTTACATTAGAATCAAACACTACAATTATTCAAAATGACGCAATCACTCTCTCTGGTCCTGTAAGTATGATAGGTGGGGGAAATATTACTATCAATGGAAATATTAACACATCTACAGGAAACGCAAGTGGTGATATTTCTGTAAAGAGTGCTGGTGACGTTTCTATTTCTTCAAGTAGAACCATCACAACTAATGGTGGAGATGTAATTTTATGGTCAAACACCGATGGAAATGCAACAAGTACCGCAACTGATGGTTCAATAGTTTTAAATCATTCCTCAAGTATTTCAACAACAGGTGGTCATTTATGGATGGGGGGCGGAAGTAGCAATGCAAGTTGGAATGGCTTAACCGTTGGAAATGGATATGCTATCGCAGGTTCTACAATCAATGTGGGGGTTGGTTCTTCTTTCACCTCAGGTGTGTGTATTATGAGATCAACAATAAATACGAATGGTGGAGACATCTTCATTGGCGGTCAAAACAATAAATCTGGCTTTACAGCCCCATTGGTGAATTACGGAACAACTACAATAGACGCAGGTGCTGGTAAGATAAAATTAGAAGGACGATCTTCAGTAGCTGCTACATCTACTTTTGCTACAGGTATGCACAGTGGATTAGGAGGTATCTCTTCTGCTAATTTAACAATTAAGTCAAGCCACAATACCTCTTCCAACAATGCTATAGAAATTGATGTAACTAATATTACGAATGTAGCTACAGTAGTTGAAGGAAATACATTAATTCAATCTACTGGAGCCGGTAAAGTATCATTTACAGCAACTTCAACTGGTACTGGAAAAGGAATAGAGTTAGGATTTACAGGAACTAATAGTCCTGGTTATTTAGATATTTTATCTGCAACTGGGGATATAACTCTCAATACTGGGGCATCTGGATTCGACATTACATCTACTTCACTTTCATCTACTCTAGGTTTTAAGGCTGGTTCTAGTGTTACATCATCCACTGCAAACATTAGAATAATATCAAACATTATAAACACTGTTGGGATTCTCAACAACAATACAAATGGAACTCTTAGAATAGAACCTGTTACGGGCAGTTCCTTTTCAAGTGCATTAAATACTACTCAAATCAGATATAGTTCAGGTATAACTGGCTTGATTATTGGCCACTCAACCAATACTTCCAATTTAACGATTGGATCGGCTACAAGCATCAATGGACCAATAGAAGTTTATGGCGGCACCATTAGTCTAAGCGGTAATTTAACTACTACGAATACAACCACCGGAGATATCATAGTAAGTTGTAACTCAATCTCTGGTAACGGGAATATATCTATTGCTAATGGAAAAACCGCTACATTAAGCATAGCGAATTCAGCAGTTTACAATGGAATCATTAGTGGCACTGGAAGTAATTTTATCAAACAAGGCACCGGTAATTTAACACTAACAGGTGCCAATAGTTATACAGGAACAACTACAATGAGTGCAGGAAATATTCAAATAGGCAATGGTGGTACCACTGGAACTATTGGAACAGGTAATATTACCAATAATACTTCTTTGATATATAACCGTACCAACGACTATACCATTCCTGGCGTAATCAGCGGAACAGGTTCTTTAACCAAAGACGGAACAGGCACTCTAACATTAACTAACATAAATACCCATACAGGAACAAATACAATTAATAGTGGCACTTTGGTTTTGAATAATAACACTCCTAGCTACACCAACAAAGCATTTGTCGGAACAGGTCAATTAAGAATTGAACCACAAAGCGGTAGTTTTGCTTATGGCATCGCAACAACAGGTTGGAGTTTTGCTTCTACTCTTACTGGTTTAACATTAGGTAAAAGTTCAAATTCGGTAACAATGACTATTGACAATGCAACAACCATAAATGGTCCTATAACAGTATTTGGCGGATTGGTTTCGATAAACAGCAATATTTCAAGCACAGCTTCTACGGGAACCAGTATTTCTATAAATGGAACGCGCATTAATCAAAATACTAACATAAATGTTACAACGAGCGGAAGCCATATAAACTACACCGTAGCCAATGCACCTTTTACTTCTGGTGCGGATGACGGAATCGTTATTGGACAAGGTGCTCAAATAAATGCAGGAGGAGGTAATATATCCTTAACTGCTTCCTATGCTAGTACAGGAACTGCTGGTACAACTTCTGGCACTTACGATCACACCATCCGATTTAACCAGGACTCAAGAGTCATTACCACAGGAACAGGTACCATCACAATTACTGGGGATGCGACAAATAACACTTCCACGAATTCTGAAGTTTGGAGTATCAATCTTTTAGCAAACAACTGTAGGATTCAAACCGCATCGGGTGCAATCACAATAGACGGTACTGGTGGTAAATCCTCTTCAAACTCAAGAGGTATTGTTTCAGATGGTTACAGTGCACTTATTTTATCTGCATCTGGACCTATTACATTAATAGACAGAAAACCTATAGGATTTACAGGTACTACTTATGGAGGATTCTATCTAAGACCAAATTCTACTTCAAATTTCATTATTGGAGCAGACGGAACCAATGTTACTTCAAGTTCTTCGGCCATCACAATCCAATCAGACCGCTTTTATGTTGATAATACATCTGTAAGAAGAATTGAATTTAAAACATCAGGCCCTTTTGTCTTAGAACCTTTATCATCTTCATTTGAAAACGTAAATTTAACAGGCTTTACCTTAGCTGGAAACCCTTCAAGTGTTCTAATTGGTAAAAGTACAAGTACTGCTAATATTTCAACGACTTCTGCCATTTCAGCTGCAGGTCCTATTACAATTTATGGTGGAACCTTAACGCTAAACGAAAACCTAAATTCTTCTACAGGAAGTAACATCTCTTTGTATGGGAATGGATTAAGTTTTGCTACAGGAAAAACAGTAACCTCTTCTGGTCAACTCATTGTTGCCCCTCAAACTGCCTCTAATTCTATTGGATTAGGTGGTGCAACAGGAACACTTTCTTTACCTGCTTCTTATTTCAGTACCAATTTTGCAGATGGTTTCTCTAACATTCAAATCGGTAGTAATACACAAACTGGAGCTATCTCTTCTAACGCCTTTACCTTAAGAGATAACATGAGTTTCTTAACTTCTGGCTCACTAACCTT
The DNA here is from genome assembly GCA_044377005.1 of Bacteroidia bacterium. Classification (GTDB taxonomy): domain Bacteria; phylum Bacteroidota; class Bacteroidia; order NS11-12g; family UBA955; genus JABMMZ01. The sequence goes on along the minus strand of JBILJV010000041.1, from coordinate 13,686 downwards.
AGGTGGTATTCCTGTGCTTGGAAGTAATAACCTTACTCTTGGTTCATCTATTTCTTCTATTAGTGCAAGCGCTAGTGCTTATTTCCAAACCAATGGAACTGGTGTGGTAAATAGAACTATTGCCAACAACGTTAACCACTTATTTCCAATTGGAAATGCAGCATACAATCCTGTGAGTATTGCCAATAATACAGGTGCATCTGATGTGTTTACGGCAAAAGTGCGTGATGCTGTTTTGGAAGATGGCACATCAGGAATTACAATGAGAGCTCAACACGTTGGAGTTACATGGGATATCAATAAAACTAATCCAAACGCAAGTTCTGGTGTTGATTTTACATTGCAGTGGAATAGTTCACAAGAGGCAAATAGTATCAACTCATTCAGATTGAACCACTATAACAGTTCTACTCCTGAATGGGAATTTGCAACAGGAACTTCTGGTTCTGTAAGTGGTAGCACCACCAAAACAATGACTCATACCGGTTACACTGGCACCTTCTCTCCTTTTGCTATTGGTAGCAATGTTACACCTCTGCCAGTTGACTTAATAAGCTTCCATGCTACTCCTAATAACAATAGTGTTGATTTAACTTGGACTACTTTCGGAGACAACAGAAATCCATTCAACATTCTGAAATCTACAGATGGCGTTAATTGGGAATCTATTGGCACTCAAATCCCAAGCGAAAACAGTGTTCATTACCTCTTTACCGATAACAAACCTGAACCAATCAATTACTATCAATTGAGTCAGCTTGACAATAGCAACACATTGCAGTACAGTGACATTAGAATTGTAAATTTCAACTCTAATAAACTTGTTATTTTCCCTAACCCTAACAATGGTGAATTTACAATTAAGTCAAGCAATACAGTTAACTTCCAAATCATTGACTATACAGGAAAAGTGATTATGGAAAGTGATAACTCAAATCCTTTGATTAAAACTAATTTAACAAAAGGAATATACTTCATTAAAATCATTGAAGATGAAAAAACAACTTTCAGTAAAATGATAGTGCAATAAAGTTTGTTTAATATAAACAGTCAAAATTTTAAAAAACAAAAAAACACTCAAAAATAGTACTTACTTCTCGTTTAAACAAAAAGTAAGTACTATTTTTTTTACAAAAATGAAAAGCTTATACTATTTGTGTAAAGTTTTATAATACAGAACTTTGCAAAATGAAAAAACTAAAAAAATATATACTTTTAATTCTAATATCTTTATCATTTAATAGCATTTATAGTCAAAGTATTTTTAATGTAAATTCAAGAACTATCTCTTTTTTGAATGCCAATAAATCTCATTATCCAAACACAAGTAATGGAACAGCAGTTGGTAATACTACTTTATATACAAATGTAATAACTGTCGGTACACAACGAATTGACTGTATTGTAAAAACTGTTTCTTTGACAGGTGGGACATTTTTAACATCAATTACGCCTTCATTTGACCATAATGCCAATGCAGCTACAGGCATGTCTGCGAATGAGGATAGCTTTTTCTCCCCTCTTTTTAGCTGGAATTCAGGTGGAGGTAACTGTGAATTTGAATTTCAATTTATATTGGGAGGGAGTTTTAATTCAACTACTCTAAATGGGACCAATGTAATGCTACAAAATGTTTTTGTTAACACCTATGATATAGATGGGAATGGCACAACCAATTCAAACCAATTCAATGAGTTTGGTGGTTTTTCTTCAACACAATTTCAAACAACAACAGGCGGATTAATAAATGCCGCATACAATTCCAACACATCAAAAACTAGATTTTCATCCACTACAAGTGCCAATATTACTACAGTCACTGATGATAGAACGAGAGTTAGAGTTTTTTATGAAAATTTGAGTAAATTTAGTTTTGTTGTAGGAGCTGGATCAGGCGGAGGAACAGCTTATTATTTCATAGATTTTGGTATTGGACCAAATTGGACAAATACACCCGCAGTTATTTCACCTCCTTCTTTAGATTTAAATACTTCTACAACTGGACTCAATAATACAAACACATTAAGCGCTTGTAATACCCCTGTTAATTTCTCTTCAGGAACCACAAACATAACAGGTGTAAATAGTATAGTTGATAACATTTACGTTCAATTTAACAACACTCAAATTCTTGATGGTAGCAGTGAAGTTTTAAATATAAATGGGGCAACAAGTGGCGCAAATATTTCACTTAATTTTACAAATGGAGCAACTATTCCACAAGTGATTCATAATGGGATTACTTATAATGTTAGTGCAAGTAATTTATCTGGAATAAGTAAACTCACATTTTCTAGACCATCTTCAGGCACGTTAACATCGGCTCAAGCCGAATTGTTTATAGATGCATTGAGATACACAAATACAGATTGTGGAACACTAAGTTTGGGAGAGCGTTCCTTTGATGTTAGTATAAAAGAAGTTTCATTCGAAAGTGAAAAAGCTAATTTTTTAATAGATGTTGCAACTCCACTTCCAATAGATCTTATAAGTTATATTGCTAAACCGAATAATGGCAGTGTGGATTTATCATGGACAACATTTGGAGAAAATAGAAACCCTTTCAACATTCTTAAATCAACCGATGGTAATAATTGGACTACTATTGGTTCCCAAATACCTACTGAGAACAGCGTTCATTACCTCTTTACAGATTACAAACCATCAACAATTAACTACTACCAATTGAGTCAGCTTGATAATAGCAACACTTTGCAGTACAGTGACATCAGAATTGTAAATTTCAATTCTAACAAACTTGTTATTTTTCCTAATCCCAACAATGGTGAATTTACAATTCAATCCAATCATGCAGTTGAGTTCCAAATAATCGACTACACTGGAAAAATAATAATGGAAGGTGACAATTCAAATCCATTAATTAAAACCAACTTAGAAAAAGGAATTTACTTTATTAAAATTACAGAAGATGAGAAAACCATTTTCAGTAAAATGATAGTTCAATAATTTATTTAAACTAGCTTTAAACTAAAATAATTGCAATAAAAATAATTATTGAATAGTTTTTTATAGATAAAAGAAAAACAAATAAAGCTGCCTTAAAAAAGCAGCTTTATTTGTTTTTTATGTATTTCTAATCACATAAACTTTCTATATTTTGAGCTTATTCTATTGATGCAGTTGATGAGATAAAGCTAATTTAATTAAAACAATTGTTCGTTACTTAATGGTAAATTTACTTGCCGAAACGTTACCCATTTCATCTTCGATTCTGATGATATAAACACCTCTATTAAAGTTTGTTACATCCATTTGGTAAATATTTGACAATGCGCTTACTTGCTTGGCTTGGTATACGATTTTACCATTGATATCCTGAACGCTTACATTGAAATTCTCAACTGACACGCCTTGAACCTCAATGTTTACATGCGTAATTGCTGGATTAGGGAACACGTTACTTACAGTTGGCACAATTAATTTTCGATTGATAAATACCAAACTAGAAAAAGCAAAAGAACCGTTATCGTCAACTAGTTTCAATTTGTAGTAGCTTAAACCGCTTTTAGAAGATACATCAATGAAAGAGTAGGATTTCATGTCCATGAAATTGTCCGTTGCGAACACCGTTCCAACCGCGTTAAATTCACGTCCATCATCAGAGCGAAATATTTCATAGTGGCTGAAATCAACCTCTTGAGCCACAGTCCATTTTAATTGGTTTGCATTTTCCAAAGCTTTTCCAGTGAAAGATATAACTTTTATTGGAAGTGGATTAGCGATATTAGCAATAAATATTGCTTGAGGACTTGATGTATTATAACTTGTTCCACTTAAAGAATATGTTCCAAGGGCAATAACAGTAAAAAGCCTAAATCCAACTTCGTCACCTTCAATTGATAGGTTTTGATATTGAAACGCATCAAGTAATGCTTCACCTTGCGCCAAAGTTAAAGTTCCACCACCTACTCTTGTAAAGGTAAAAGTATTTATACCTCCTGATAAGGCTGTTGTCATTGAATAACTTAAACCAGACAATGAAAAAGTATCACCAGATGGAGAACTTAAATCTACAGAAACTGGACCTCCTGTTGAATTAATTATCATTCTTTCATCAGAACCATTTTTTATATTTGAACTTGGAAAAGAAACTGTAAATCCAGTTAAATTAGTGTTAGTCGTTTCAACATTCGGTGTTCCAATCGTAAAATTATACGGATTATTATTACTAACAATTACCTCATTGTTAACAGAAGTAACATTTGTGTTTAAATCTAATAAAATATTATTCTCTACTACAACACTTGAAAAAGCGGTTCCTCTTGAAAACGCGAGAAAAAACTGTTGTTGAGAGGACCAAGTACCTGAAGACTTTCCTTCATTTCCTAAGCTAATTTCAAACGAACTAACATTTGACAATATAAATCTATATCTATGATCGTCCATTGTTATTGTTGAATAATTAGTATTGTCATTAATAGTTGCATTTCCTTCTTGATAAAAATCTAAAATTGAAGGGCTTGTATTATTATATCCAATTAGCGTACTTAAAGCTTCAAAGGTTTGATAACTACTTCTTGAAATCAAAACTCTATCTCTTTCATAACCTTGACTACCAGATTCTCTATCTACATCATAAACATTTAACACAAAATTATCTAAAATTACAGGTTGAAAAGAAGTTAAGCTGGCACCACTAGTAGTAGCAATTCCAAATTCAAATCTAAAGTTTTTAAAATTAGCGGTATTAGAACTAATAACGTCAGGAGAAAACATACTGTCCACTCTTAAGGCATTTGTAGTATTGCCCGGAGCAACACTAGTATTAGACCTCCAATCCGCATCAAATACAACCGAACCATTCATATTTGTAACAATGCAATCAATAACGACACTACTTCCGCTGTTTATTGTAATTATATTTTTATACAAGGTTCTTGAACCAGCAGCAGTATTTGGTGTTGGTGATGAATTTCCCAAATAACTTGTAATCAATGTTTGATTATTAGCTGAGAAATTTAGAGGGGCAAAGTTAACATTGTAAACCTGCGCAAAAAGGGTAGACGATCCTAAAATCGTAACTGAAAGAACAAATAATTTAAAATTGTTCTTGAATTTTTGAATAATTTTTTTCGTTTTCATATTTATAAGTGAATTGATGCCGCAAAGATATAGTACTTTAAACCTATCATCAAAGCTAACTATAAGTCAATACACTCAATAAATAATTAATGTTATGATTTTCAGCTATATAAATTTAAAAAAATGATTATAATCAGTAAAATAATACCCATTCTTATCCCATTTATATGTGCGTTTTCGTCATTTTTTACATTTTGATAGCAAGTTTTATAGTAAAAAATACCTATTATTTACAAATAAAAAAACTCAAAACATAAGTTTAATGTACTAATAAATATACATAATTTAACTAAAATATAAATTTTTATACCTTTCAAACAAAGAAAGATGACATAAAATTTAATTAAATATATCAAAATTATGTATTTAAACTTATTATTAAATCGATAAATTCACTTTTATCTACTCTTTGACCACTTTATATGACTCTGTAAATTGTGTTGTTAATTTCAAAAACACGAATGATGTTTGCTTTATTAGTCAATCCAAAAACCATAAAACCAAACTATTACTCATAGTAAACCTATTTCTATGCCTCTTTTCCATTGGCCAAACATTTACCTGGACAGGCAATTCTTCTGACAATTGGAACGACTCCTCCAATTGGTCACCAACAGGGATTCCTAACACCAACTCCCATTCTGTTATTATTAGTAATCCCACTCCATCTTTCCCCTGCCGCCTAAGTCAAAACACTTCTCTTTACAACCTTACGGTTAGGTCGAATGCACAGCTTTACCTTAACCTTTTTAATGTTTCTCTTGCCAATAACCTCATATTAAACAAAGCTCACATTTACGATTCAGGCTCAATAATCGCTGAGAATATCGCCATACAAAAAACCATCTTCTACCACCCTATCAAACTTGTAAAGTATGGTGGCACAACAAATGATTGCGAAGGCGCAAATGTTTTTATGAATACGGCTTACATCCATAACCGCAGTAATAGCCGTATTAGAATGGCCAATTCTTTTGCTGACACGTTTAAAGGCGCTGCCTACTTAAAAAAACACAAAACCGGTAATATTGAAATGGCATACAATGGATACAACCTCTTTTATAAGTTCATATCCCTCCATTCTGACACATCTGGAACAATTAGTTTTGGGAACGACTTGTCTGGTTCAGGAACTTCACATTTGATTAATTTCTTTGGTATACGATCGGATACTTTCTCTAAAGGCAATATCTATCTATACCATTTCAAACAATGGAATGCCTGCCCCAATCAATTGATTAATCCTACTAATTGCCTTTTTAAATACACTCAACTGAAAGGCCGTACTTACTGGAATGTTCAAAATGACATTACCATCAGCTATTCATCCCTTTCCAACAACAACAGTATAATTTGTGGCAATGATTTATTAATCAAAGAATACAACCGTTTTAGTACTGACAGCGGAACGACTACTTTTACAAAAAATGGAGGGGGGATAGACGATTGGGTAGGTGGAAATACTTTTGGGAACCTTGTTATCCATCACAATGACAACAGCAGACTAAGGATGGCAAGTACACTTGGTGATACATTTAAAGGGAATACTCTATTTATCAAAAAAAGTACAGGAACTCTTGAACCATCATACAACAACCACAATTTCTTTTACAAAGACCTTTCCACCATTGGGTCTAACTCCACAATCAATTTTGGGCTTGGCACAGGCACTGTGGTTTTTCGTTCATCAGATTCCATGTCCGTTAAAAGCGACTCCTTATCGTATCCAAACATCTCCAGACTAACTATCAATACTATTAAAAGAGATGCCATTTATTTAAACACCAAACTCATCATTACCAATCAACTTTTATTTATAAACGGGATTATAAATACGAGCAGCCGAAATAACATTGTCCTAAACAACGAAACAGTTAGTTCGAACATTGGCTCCGACTCGGCATTTATAAATGGCCCAATGGATTATGAATTTACAAGCAATTCTAATACTATGAGTAATTTAAATTTCCCATTGGGTAAAAAGAAATGGAATAATCAAAACTTAAAATACGACTATGAATGGCGACCAATCACCTTAAATGTTGCCCATACTTCAAACACTTCATACACTTATCGTGCAGAAATGCAAGTTCTCAATGGCCGATCCATTGGTTGGCAACTTCCTTCAGATGTGGACACTGCCTCCAATATTAGATTGTGGACTGTTCAAAGATTTTTAAGCTCTTCGATGCTTCATTCTAATAGTCAACTCCGAACTACCTCGGGAGCACACCCAAGAATTACTTTATATTTTGACACAAGTGACGGCGTTTTTGATGGCAATAATTTATGTGTTCTAAAAAACAAAACCTTTGCACCCACTTCTTGGTTCAATATTGGCAGTAACAACACACCATCGTATTTGAATGGCAGACCATTAAAAGGAAGTATTACTAGTACCTCCGACAGTTTCAATAGTTTTGGCAGTTTTACTTTGGGCAGTTTGCTCAGTGGTTACAATCCTTTACCTATCAAACAGACCACTTTCAAAGCTATACCTTTCTATGAATTCGTAAAATTGGAATGGAAATCCAACCACAATCAAGATCTTGCCAGTTTTATTATAGAAAAATCATCGAACAGATTCTATTGGAACAAAATTGGGGAAATTGCAGCGCATCATTCTTCACTTAGATTTTCAAACTATGAATACATAGACTCGACTCCAATTCCTACAAAAACATATTACAGATTAAGCAAAAAGTACAACGATGGATTAATTAAAACAGAATGCACTATCGAATACATTCCATTTCAAAGAATAAAATTCATACTATATCCCAATCCAAGTTCGCAATGGTGCTACATAAAGGCATTAACAAATATCGAACTTATCAAACAGATAAACGTTTATGACATGGGCGGAAAAAAAATAGACGTATTGATAAAGGAAATTAACAAAAATGAATCTCGAATGAATGTAACCAATTTAAAAAGAGGTCTTTATAAATTACAGATAGAAACAAATCAAGGATTTGAAAATATGATACTAAAAATTGACTAACGAATACGGTCAATAAAATCACGGAACAACATGAAGGCATTTTCAAAATTAGCATATGGCAACATTTCAGAGCGGTCGTTCACGTCGTGATAATATGGATAAGGCCCCATCAAATAAAAGAAAAAGGCTTTTACACCTGCTTCACTAAACCAATAATGATCACTATTGGCAGCCTTACCCCTCGACTTAACTTGAGGGAGATAATTATTTTGAGAATTAATGCTACTAAGTAAATTAAATTCCTTACCATGCAAACTGCCATTGACCACCATTACCCCTTCACTTCCGTTACCCATTAAATCAATATTTATTAGGAATTTAATTTTATCTAAAGGGAACACAGGGTAACGAACATAATATTCGGAACCCAACAAACCTATTTCCTCACCTGTAAAAGCAATAAATAACAAATTATAATAAGGTCTATTTTGAGAATAGTAATTAGCCAACTCCAACATCATTGCGACACCACTTGCATTGTCATTAGCCCCATTAAAAGTAGCTGACTTTCCCATCATACCTAAGTGGTCGTAATGGGCAGTAAAAACAATAAATGTATCCTTATTAGAGGTTCCTTTTATCATACCTAATACATTGCTAGAATTATATTTAGGGATAAACTTAGGTTTGATATTAATTTCGAAATACAAAACAGTATCGCGTTTAAAAGCAGAATTGAGCAAAGTAATATGACACCGATTGCCTTGCTTATAACTTGCGGACCATGTTAATTTTGAATTACTTAATTCTATAATAAGAGGTTGTTTGTAGTTTTTAAGAAATTTTCTTTTCGCAATTTCAGCCGTTTGTGAATTTTTAGAAGTAAAAGTATCCAAAACAGCATACAATTGTTTGTAACCAATAGAATCATAATAGTTTTCATTATTAAGTTGATTGAAAGATACAAAAGAAACCAATCCTTTGTATGAAAAAGCTGGACAATCTGGTTGAACGATATAATCAACCCCAGGTTTAAGAACAATACCATTGCATTTAACTAAGAGTTCATTCGGAAAAGTATTGACCGGGAAACTCAATTTTTGGTAATAAGACGACTTATTAGCTGGCAACAAACCGGCTTTTTTAAATTCGGAAGCAATGTAATTAGCTGCTTTAGAATCGCCTTTCTTCACATAACCCCTTCCATAGAAAGAAGGACTAGCTAATTGTTTTACATTTCTCTTAACATTGTTTAAATCTTGAGAGAAAATATTAAAAGAAATATAAAAAAAGATGACTAAGAGAGAGTATTTAAACATTCTACAAAAGTAATAAAATAAATTAATGCATGTATTAAATATATTAAACATTTAATAATCAGAACATTAAATTCAAATATACCAAATTTCAAATACGTTAAAAAAAAATTGTGATATTATTCTAAAAATATGGTTATTTGCACCAATCAAATTTAAAAAAATCATGTCAGAAGTAGCAGAAAAAGTAAAATCAATTATCGTTGACAAATTAGGCGTAGAAGAAAGTGAAGTAACTCCAGAGGCAAGTTTCACCAACGATTTAGGTGCAGATTCACTTGACACCGTTGAATTAATCATGGAATTTGAAAAAGAATTCAACATTGCAATCCCTGATGAACAAGCTGAAAAGATTGGCACAGTAGGTGATGCAATTACATACATTGAAAACAACACTAAATAATTATTAACCCCCTATAACATCATACATGCAATTAAAACGTGTAGTAGTTACAGGCTTAGGTGCTCTAACGCCAATAGGTAACGACGTCCAATCTTATTGGGAGTCTTTATCTAATGGTGTTAGTGGCGCTGATATGATTACGCAGTTTGACACCACCAAATTCAAATCAAAATTCGCTTGTGAAGTAAAAGGATTTAATCCTGAAAATTTTATGGACCGAAAAGAGGCCCGTAAGATGGATAGATTTGCGCAATTTGCCGCAGTAACAACAGATCAAGCAATCTTGGATTCTGGCTTAAATCTTGATAAAATTGACAAATCAAGAGTTGGCGTCATTTGGGGTTCTGGTATTGGTGGCTTAACCTCTTTCTTCAATGAAAGTGCAGACTATGCAAGAGGCGATGGTACACCTCGTTTTTCTCCTTTCTTTATTACTAAAATGATCTCAGACATTGCCGGTGGCTTGGTGAGTATCAAATATGGGTTTGGTGGCCCAAATTACACCACTGTTTCTGCTTGTGCTTCAAGCAATAACGCCCTTATTGATGCATTCTTAAACATTCGCCTTGGTAAAACCCCTATTATTGTTACAGGCGGTTCTGAGGCATGTGTCAACGAACCTTCAGTAGGTGGTTTTTGCAACATGAAAGCTTTAAGTGAAAGAAACGATGATCCTAAAACAGCTTCGCGTCCTTTTGATAAAGACCGAGATGGTTTTGTATTAGGTGAAGGTTCTGCCGCTCTTGTTCTTGAAGAGTACGAACACGCCGTTGCAAGAGGCGCTAAAATCTATTGCGAAATAGTAGGTACAGGCTTAAGTGCTGATGCTTATCATTTAACAGCTCCACATCCAGAAGGTTTAGGTGTAATCAATGTACTTAATTGGGCATTAGAAGAAGCCAATCTTAAACCGACTGACATTGATTACATCAATGTTCACGGCACTTCCACCCCTCTGGGAGATATTGCAGAATTAAAAGCAATTGGTGCTGTTTTTGGCGAACACGCTTATAACTTAAACATAAGTTCTACCAAATCAATGACTGGTCATTTATTAGGTGGAGCTGGTGCAGTTGAAGCTGTTGCTACTATCTTGGCCATGAATAATAGTTTAGTTCCTCCTACTATCAATCATTTTACAGATGATGAAAATATCGATTCTAAACTTAATCTTACTTTTAATAAAGCACAAACTAGAAACATTGATTATGCTTTAAGTAACACATTCGGATTTGGCGGTCACAACGCTACCGTTGTTTTCAAAAAAATATAAGTTTCTTGTTTTTACGTAATTTTTATCTCAGTAAATTTTCTAAGGAAAAGATACTTTATCAAAAAATATACAACCTATTGGGATTCTATCCCCAAAAACTAAGCTTGTATAAAATTGCGTTAACTCACAATTCATTTAATCACAACCAAATCCCACACAAAAAAATCAACAATGAAAGAATGGAATTTCTTGGAGATTCTGTCTTGGGAATGGTCATTGCTGAAAAACTTTACAACAAATTCCCATACAAAAATGAAGGTTTTTTAACTGAAACGCGTTCTAAAATTGTTGGCAGAAATAAGCTCAATCAAATAGGAAAAAAAATGGGCATTTTGGGCATACTTAATTATGATAAAAAATTAAATAATCAGCCCAGCCTAATGGAAACCTTAGCTGGGAATGCTTTGGAAGCACTTATTGGTGCAATATATCTCGATAAGGGATTTAATTTTACAAAGCGTTTTATTATCGACCATATTATCGAAAATTACATCGATTTCGATACTATCGTTATTGAAGAACTTAGCTACAAAGCAAAGTTGATAAAATGGGCTCAAAAAGAAAAACGAAAAATTGAATATTCTTTACTTAGAGTGGATGAGGAAAACAAACGCAAGGTATATAATATCCAAATAATCATTGATGATGAAGTTGTGTGTGAAGGCAGAAATCAGTCGAAAAAAATAGCAGAAGAATTGGCAAGTGAAAAATATTGCACAATCAACGCCATTTAAATCTTTTTAAATCCACTTCTTTGTCTATCGCAGTTCCTTCTGTTATAAAGTTGGCTAATTGCAAACTAAAATAAGGCGCTAATGCAACCCCTTTTGATCCCAAACCATTAAATACAAAACTTTTATTATCCGGTTCAAGTGCTCCTAATATCGGCCGTCTGTCATTGCTCGATGGGCGTACACCCGCCTCTTGTCCTGTTATTGTATATTCTCCATTGTAAAAATTTTGCCATTTTTTAAGCAATTGTACCTTGCCGTTTTCGGTTGGACTGTCACTCAAATCTTTCCACTCAAAAGTAGAACCAATTTTGAAATTCCCATCTCCTAATGGCAACATAAAAACCCCTTGCTGCGGAATTAAAGACAATTCTAATTCTGGTATATTGACTCTTAAAATCTCACCTTTTGCTGGTTTCAGTCTGATAATATCCTGATGTAAAGTAGGAGTTCCTTGAGCATAAACAACTCCTTTTGCTTTAATGCCTTTATAAGCAACACCATCTGAATTCATTAACAAGTCCTCTTGCATAAAAACTTCGTCGAGGTATGCTGATTCTGCAATTAATTTCACCTTGAAAGCTTGCAATAATTCAGGGATATTCACCCAACCTGAATGTTGAATTTGGACACATCCGTATGGGGTATCAATAAAAGGAATTTCATCGAAATCAATTATTTTCACAAAAGGTTTATAAGCTTCGATTTCGCTCAACACAGACCAAGTATTTAACTCTTCTATGGATTCGATAATGTAATGAATAGGTTCGGCTTTTAATACTGAATGATTGACATAAGTCTCTATTTCCTCATACACTGATTCAATATGCGGATAGATTTCATTGGCTAGGTATGACAATTTTTGTCTTTTGGCCAACAATGGATTGAACAAGCCTCCTGCCACCCAAGAACTGTTACTCAAACTTGAGTGATTGACAACAATTATGGAATACCCTTTTTTAATTAACTGAAACCCTATCCAAGTGCCAGCCAAACCCTGCCCTACTATAATATAATCAACTGTTTTACTCAATCTTATCTTTTTTAATACATTCTCTCACATTTTTAATTATTATTGCAAGAAATTGAGTTACAAAACTAAGTTTAAATTTGATAATTATTTTTAAAATGAAACCAATATTCATCCTATTTGCCCTTTTATTACTTGCTTGTCAAGAAAGCAATACACCTCCCCCAACATTTAAACAAGAAGAACAAGCCATTTTGAGTGTCATCAAAAAACAAACTGATGGATGGAACCGTGGTAGTGTAGATGAATTTATGCTTGGATACTGGAATTCTGATTCTCTTAAGTTCATTACTAAAAATGGCATTAAAAACGGATACAATGTTGTAAGTGAGCAATACAAAAAATCGTACCCTTCTCCCAAAGAAATGGGAATGCTTAATTTTGTAAACCTAACGGTAACTCCTTTGGACCTAAACAATGAACTAGCGAATGTTACAGGCAATTGGGTAGTGAGTAAAGATTCTACCCAAAACAGTGGCTTATTCTCGCTTGTTTTGAAAAAAATGGACAATCACTGGAAAATTATAATAGATCATACTTGGTAAACTCGGCTCTGTTCTCCAACCGTTGCTTTGTGCTAATAATGTTTTTTGTTATTAGTATTGCTTCGCACTTTTTTATAATGAATGCGCCGCCTTGTGGAGTTCATGTTTGGAGGCAATGTAACACCTTAGCAATGGCCAATAATTTCTCAGAAGATGGTTTTAATATTCTTGAGCCCAAAATTGACCGAAGAAATGAGACCAATGGCATTACAGGCTCGCATTTCCCTTTGTATGAATGGGGGTTAGCTATCATTTACAAATTTATTGGGACCCATAATAGTATTGCCAGAATATACAGTTTACTCCTTTTTTCTTTGGGACTATTGGCTTTTTATAAAATT
>JBILJV010000046.1:0-17647 GCA_044377005.1 Bacteroidia bacterium | reverse complement strand
CAATTCAAAAGCTTTAACATTCTGATTACCTTGATATAACAATTCAATTTGATTATTATTTTTAAGTTCATTTAAACATAATGTGATATCATTAAGAGTATAACTTAACGGTTCTTGAATATCAATTTTAACAACATCTTCAGCAAAACAACCATTGGTCAATCTGTATTTAAAGTGTAATTGTTGGGATGAATTTGCCATACCTTTATATGGCATTGTATTTACTAATTCATTATTAACAAACCATTGTCCTCCTTGAACTTCTATGTTCGTAATTGGCATTATTTCAAAAGGCGTATTTCTACAAACTTTTATATCTGGTCCCATATTTAAAAGTGGAGAACTAAAATCTTGAATTAAAAATGTATCGATTAATAATTTCTCACAATTTTGATTTGTACTTGGAACTATAACTTCTGCTATATATTGTCCACCGTTTAGAAGTTGGTGAGTTAATTTCCTTGAATTAGATTGTTTTAAAATTTGTCCATTAATATCCTTTAATGTCCAAAGATAATTCATTTGACTGTTTCTTTGTGGTTGCAAGGTTAATTCACCACAATTTTTAATACTTTTACTTAATGAAAAAGGATTTACTGATTTAACATTTAAAAATAGAGTTTGTGAAGATTCAGCATAAATTGGACAATGATTGTCTTTGAATTTTATGGTTAACCTATGTTCTCCTATATTAAGAAGGGTTCCTTCAATAATCAATCGGTATCTTTTAACACCGGGTGTTTGACTAGGAATTTGCTCAATTTTTGCATTAACCTCATTTACTAAAAGCTCAATTTCAACATTATCATATACAGATGAATTAAAGGGCAAATCGCTCACTTGAACCTCAAGACTTTTTGTTTCTCCTTGACATATAATAAGACTATTATTTGACAAACTTATACTAGGTGTATTATTATTGGCATTAATTATTTCAGCGTAAATATCTCGTCTAACTACCCCAGCTAAATAATAAACACCGTTACCATCTTTTTTCCATTCCTCGCATTCAATTACAATTACACCACCTTGATTACTCAATATAGGTGTGAATGCAATATCTCCGGTTAAATTCGAAATATAAAAACCTTGAGTTGGAGTAGTATTAACATTAGGCACACATGAACTTGATGCATTTAAACAGAAGTATGAGAAGGGTTCATTGTAGCTTCGACCACTTGCGTATGATACATTTGACATTCTATTTACTTTTGCTGGTTTTAAATAAAAGGCTAAAGAATCATTATCAGGATTAGAAACGCCTAAACTTAAAAACTGAGACTGATTAATAGAATATAAAAACTGAGGTGAGTTTAGGAAGACCGTTGATTCATTTTTTACATTATTACACAATGAAATAGATGTATAATTATAGAAATTTTGTTCAGCAGTTGATGTATTAATTTTAATATTTCTTGATGAAATACTAATTGAAACATCCAAATTACAATAATTTTGAACTAACAAATCATTAAAATCAAATTCCCCTTCAAAGACTTGTTTTTCGAACCCATAATTAATAGTTGAGTTCGCCATACATTTAGACACTGAAGTTGAACATGTTTTTGTGATATCAACAACATCTTTTCTTATTAACTCAATAGTACCTAAATCTAAATTAGAATAATTGGTTCCCTCTGAACCCCTTATTATTAAACTTGATATATCACTACAATTTAAATTTGAATTACCTCCACCATTTCCATTAAACTTACATTCATTACAATCTCTATAAACGGTCAAATAAAACTTATATTTTGAGGCAACAATATGGTTATATGTAATTTCAGCACCTAAAATATGAGAAGCTTTAACATATTGTGATTGAGAAAAAACAATAAATATCAAACAACCTATAAGGTTTCTAATAAAGTTCATTGGGTTGTTTATATCCATACTCTTAAAAAGCAAAAGTAGTTTTGAAATATTTCAAAACTACTTTTGGCATATATCATTATTATTACTATCTCAACAATGTAACAGTACCCTCGTATTTATATTCCTCACCATCGTATGCTGTAACTTTGATGTGCCAAATATAAACATCTTGTTGGGCATCTTGATCTTTGTACTTACCATCCCAACTTTCAAATTTATCTTTACTTTCCCAAAGAATTTCTCCCCATCTATTAAATAAAATGATACTGTAAGATTTTTCTCCATTTACAATTGGTCTGAAAACGTTGTTTACTTTTGGACCTGTTCTTTCTGGACTAAATGCCGTTGGAACAAACACTGTAACATCTGGACCAATTTTTCTTAATGCTCCAATAGAATCCTCACACACTACATCTTCAGTTAAAGTAATATCTCCACTTGCAGGATAGGTGTATCTTGCCATTAGGTTTACCCAATATACAGTTGTATCTGCTGGATATGATTTTACAGGATTAATTTGAGTTGAAGTATCTTCGACGTCATCTAAGTCAAACGACCACAAATAACTCATATTCTGTGCACCCCATCTGTATTGTGTTTCATTTTTGAACTTAAATTTAGGGAAAGCAACTGTTGTAAAGAAACCTGGATCACTACTAAAGGCTGCTTTTGGTTGTGGCAATACCCTTACATAATCCACTGAGTCTTTTTGGATACTACAAGCTTGGTCGTCATTAGCACCCCATTGATTATGAACAATTAAATTAACATCATACCAACCTCTTTGTGCGGTATCATATCTTTTTTGAGGGTTCCCTATAGTTGACTTTCTCAGTGTATCTCCATTACCAAAATACCAGGTATATCTTAGGTTAGGGGAACCTGCAGGTTTATAAACAGTACTAGAAAAGTCAATATCAGCAGCCTCACATTTTACAAAATGAACTGGCATTGAATACTGTGGATATGGCTCAATAATCAACTGAATATCATCTTTTACAGGAGGACAAACTCCTTCTTTTATAGTATTGATACTTAATACCACTTGGCCATTAAAACCTACTAATGAGGTATCTTTTAAGCCATGGGTATAAACTGTACTTAGAGTGCTGTTGTCAGAGAAGTTCCCATCTCCACTGCTCGTCCAAGATGTTTTTTGAACCCAAGCTTTGGTTGCAACTAGATTAAATACTTGCCCTTCGCATTGTTGATAAGGACTAGGAGTTGTTACGGCAACCTCTGGTTGACTTTGTATTCTTATATTTTTAGCAATTGAGTCACTACAACCAGTTAATGGATTGGTGTATTCAAATTTCAAACGGATTGGATCTTCATATTGTTTAGTTTTAGGACTGACACCTGGATTAAAGTCACGCCCTACCACACCTAATCCTGACCAAGTTCCTACTGGTCCTGGCGGTTGTTCATTGTTCAAAGTAAATGGTGCATTACTCGAACAAACAGTATCTGGTATGTTAATTCTAAGGATTGGCAACCCATTAACAGTTACTTCAACACTGTCTGCCACTGGACAACCACTTGATACATCTGTAAGTTTCAATAAGTATTGACCTGCGCCTAAACTTGGATCAAATATCTTTTTAGTTTTAACAGAATTGTTAATGACATTGGCAATGATAGGATTA
Source organism: Bacteroidia bacterium (assembly GCA_044377005.1). Taxonomy (GTDB): domain Bacteria; phylum Bacteroidota; class Bacteroidia; order NS11-12g; family UBA955; genus JABMMZ01. The sequence continues at coordinate 14,123 of JBILJV010000046.1, read as the reverse complement.
CCCATGTCACGAGAATTTCTAAATTCAACAGTTGACCATTCTCCTTCAATAAAACGTTTACCAGTGTTTCTGTCTCTAGCGAAACTGTCCATTGATAATAATGGGAAATTAATACATTGTTTAGGGATATTCAAGAATTCAATTTCAGGTAATTTCACAATAGTAATCCACATTGAGTCGCATGATTTACATCCTGAGATAGCATCTTGGAAACAGTATTCGATTTGGTAATCTCCTGTTTTTTGATTTTCACCTTCCAAACCTGGATCCATAAATGGTGTAGCTGGTATAGTGGTATAGTCCCAATAAACAATGGCATCCGGGTCGACACCTGAACCTTGAGGGGCTTCTATACATCTGAAACTTTCTGGTCCTCCAGCTTTAGCAGATGGAATCGGCTTAACAATGAGTTTATTTAAATCAACAGGTCCTGCTTTTTGACAGAAAGTTCCAGTTTTAAGTTCAACGGCTGGATTTGGATTCAATTTTACATTTTTACATTCTTTGTTGTAACAACCTTTAATGTCGCGATAATCATAACAAATGATATCCGTTAAACCTGCTTTTGGAACTAAATCATTGCTTATAAAAAGAGGGAAATTCCATACAAAGGTGCTTTTGCCAACTGGTCCTCCTGTAATCCAACTTGGATTGCGGTGTTGTTGAAAGAATCTTATAGAATCTGCTGGAATAGTTCGATTGTTAGCAGTAGCAAAATTAGCTAAGTTTAAATTAACTGCGCCATCTTGATAACATCTTGGTAGTATTGGTGTATTAATGAAGGTTGGTAAAGGGTTTACAGTGAGTGTAAATGTATCATAATCCTCGCATATTACACCTTTTTGATTAACCCTCAAGAACATTTCATATTTCCTTGTGGCAATAGTTGGTATTCTAAGTCTGAAAGCACTGTCGGTTGCCATAGTTGCACCTGAAATAATGTCTCTCCAAGTTATTTGTCGGGTGTAACCCAAAGGTTTGCGTTTGGCAGAAACTTTTAATGTGTCAAAAATACAGATTTCTCTATCACCACCAGAAAGTGCAATAACGGTGTCATTGACAAATAATTCCATAGTATCAGTGTCAAAACATTTATAGATGCTGTCTAATACTTTCACTGAGTATTTACCTGCAACATGAACAGTAATTTCTCTGGTATTTTCTTGAGTACTCCACTCATACATTAATGAATCAGCGTTTTGAGCATCTAAAGTGGCAAATTCATATGTACATATTCTACGGTCAGGACCAAGATCAACGACAGGGTTTTTGATGTATTTAACCAAAACAGTATCAGCATCTACACATTTGTTTTTGTCTGTTAGTTTTAACACAAGCTTAGAACTTGTTGTTGGCTTAACTGTAATTTTGTTTAATGTGTCTTTAGGATTGTGAGTGCCTAAAGGGAATTCCCAACGAAATTTATAATTAGGAACACCATTGGCAACAATTGGTTCTAAAGTTAATGAGTTACCTGCACATAAAAATGTATCTTTACCAAATGATAATTCAACATCTAAAATAGGAGGCATTACAATGGTGTCTAAATAAATAGTAGGGCAATTATAAGGAGGATTATTTATTTCATGTTCAATGATGTATTTTCCACCACGTTTGAATTTAAAACTGTCTGATCTGTTAAAAGTTAAGAAGAAAGGAATGCCACTGTTTGTGGAATCTCTTATGGTGTATTTATAACGGTAGTTTTTTTGGTTAAAATTGACGGTATCGGCAGGGAAAGCTGTGAATTTTAATTTCCCACAATCTAAAATGTCATACTTTCTTTTATCTCTAGCCAAGGGATTCACTTTAATATTAAATCCCTTAATTGTAGTGGCTGGTCTTGGGCATGCATCATCTTTTGCTGAAGCAGTAAATGTGTATGCTTGGTTTCTAGCATCACCTATTTTAGGTGTCCAACAAAATTCTGCCTCTTTTTCTCTAGCATTTGGGTCAACAATTCTAAATGTAGCTCCTTGAATAGCTTGGTTCCAAGTTAATTCTACGGTGTCAGGAACGGTTTGGTTCGGGGTGAAAATAGCATCCGTAGCTTTGATTTTGAAACACAATCTATCTCCCTCACAAATCGAATGTTTGTTGTTTCCCACTATTTCTGGAGGATTATTGTCTGAACAGGTTACAATTGTTACATAGATATCTCGCCTTGTAAATCCAATTTTTTCCATTTTACGAGTTATTGAATCTTTCCGCCATTCAGTAACTTTAATAGCAACTGGTCCAGATTCATCACATTTTGTAGGAGTAAAGACAATGTCACCTGTTTCTTTGTCAAAATAAAAACCTCTAGATGGACGTGCATTCGGTACCGGACGACAATTTACTGTACCTGGATTTGGTGGACAGTATGGTGTAAAAGGGATGTCTTTGTTTAAAGGAGAAATCCAGTTAACTGGAGCCCATGTAGCACTTAATGGTTCGTCTAAGTTGTATGATAATGAATCGTATTCTTTATTATCAAAAATCCCATTGTTAAAAACAAATGGTTGATTACAGCATATAAATGCCATTGGAATGTTTGATAAAGTTGGTGAATTATTGCCTTTTTTACCAATCTCACATAAATTCATCATCGCCTCACCTCCATAAGTTGTGGTGGATGTAGTGGTACCAACTAGTCCCCATGGTTGCGCTACACGGAACATTATTTCACAACAAGTGCCACTCAAAAAAGTGTTGTATGGGCTTTTTGAAAAATCAATAGTGTCGTCAAAAATATGTTCTTCTATACCAAATCTAGAGCCGCCATAACCGCCATTTTTGCAGGGTGGTTGCCCACTACTACAAACGGGAGTAATATCTCTAATACTAGTTCTTGGAGGAACTCGAGTAAAACTAGTGCCTGCACATGATATTGTGAATTTGGGCATAATGCCAAGTGCACAAACACATTGATGGTATAAAATGTATTTGATGTGATATTTATAACCACCCATGTGAGTAAACTTGATGTCCGAACCGTTAATAACGTCACAAGCCTTAGCGGTTTGTAATGACATTATAAAGAGGGTGAAAAAAAGTAAAATTCTATTCATTGTTTGTATGACAAAAATAAGGTGACTTTCGTTGCCTTGTTTAATGAGCAATAATAAATAATAAAATCCTAAAATCAAAGATTGTATGTCAAAATAACGTCATTTATTTTATGAAATTTTATTTTGGTAATAATATTAGTATTGTCTTTGTGGATATAACCTTCACAATCAGTTGAAGTTATGATTTTTAGGTCTTTGTAAAAGTCTAAATTCTTTTTTCCCCACATTTTATAAAGAACTTCTTTGGCTGACCAAATAAAAAGATAATGCCACTCGTTTTCGAAAGGAGAGCTATCTTCATGATTAATGAATTTTTTAGATAAGGCAGGTAATTGTTTTCTTAAATGTTCTATGTCTATTCCTATGTCATTTCCTTCTGAATCTATATAACATGCAATTAAATCTTTGGTATGGCTAAAAGAAACACTGGTCTTTGAGTTGTTTATAATTGGTTTGCCAAACATGTCATTGCTTAGAAACTGGTCTATTTGTTCATTTGAAATGTAATTTAATACAAAAGAACAACATGTTTTTTCTAGCAAACGCTTAGGATGAAGGGCTTTGTCAAACGGTGCAGATATTCTTGATAAAAAAAAATCTATGGGTTCGGTTATCTGCCAAACAGCGATTTTCTTTGCAGAAGTTATTTGTTGTTCAAAAACAATAGGCATTTTGATTAAAGTTGTAAATATAAAAGAATTTATTGGACATCGACAAGCGATTTATTCACTTTCTCACTCTCCAAGTGAAAGTTTTTTTTACAGTGGAGGTGCTGATGGAATGTTGGTTAAATGGGATTTTGAGTCTACCGATGGTTTGCTAATAGCTCAACATGAACATGCAATATACGTAGTGGCTTGCTTTGGCGATTTTATTATGACAGGGACTAATCAAGGGGAGTTAACCATTTTTGAATCAAAAAACTATCAGTTGGTCAAAAAGTTGAAATGGAGTGATTCCCCTATTTTTGATATTCAATTTTTCAATGGATTATACTACGTCGCTTCTGCAAGTGGCGCAATCACAGTTTTTGATAAACAATTCAATAAAGTTAATGAAATTAAGCTTTCTGCCAAAAGTTTGAGACAATTATTGCCTTTAAATAATGAATTAATTGTTGTGGGAAGTGAACCTGCTTTGTGGGTTTTGTCCTCCCAAAACAGTATTTCTGAAAAAAAAACGGATTTTAATGCAAGTTTATTTTCCGTGATATATCATTCTGACTCTCAAACAATGATAACGGGAGGAAGAGGTGCTATTTTGCATTTTTTTAATAGTCAAAATCCGGAAATTCAAGTAAATGCCCATCTTTTACATATACATTCATTGGCGCTTCATCCTGATCAAACTCTGTTCTTGTCTTCAAGTATGGACAAAACAATTAAATTGTGGGATTTTAAGAAAAAAGCCTTACTGAAGGTAATTGACAAAGAAAAATACAACGGTCATACAAGTTCTGTGAATAAAATTTTGTGGTTTGACAGAAACAGATTTATTTCGTGCAGTGATGATCGCACCATAAAGTGCTTTGAAATTATACAACCATGATATTAACAGATTACCAAATTTTAGAAGAAATTGAAAAGGGCAACATCTTAATTGAACCCTACCGTCCAGAGTGCTTAGGAACAAATAGTTACGATGTTCATTTGGGTAGATATTTAGCAACATACAAAGACCGTGTTTTAGATGCTAAAGCCCACAATAAAATTGATCATTTTGAGATTCCCACTGAAGGATTTGTGCTTCAACCCGGTACTTTGTACTTGGGAGTTACTGAAGAATATACAGAGACACATGCACATGTTCCTTTTTTGGAAGGAAAAAGCAGCACAGGTCGTTTGGGGATAGATATTCACGCAACTGCAGGTAAAGGTGATGTTGGGTTTTGTAATACATGGACCCTTGAAATTAGTGTAGCTCAGCCAGTTAGAGTGTATTATGGAATGCCTATAGGTCAGCTTATTTATTTTGTTGTAAACGGTGATGTTAAAACCATGTACAATAAAAAGAAAAATGCAAAGTATAATACTAGAACCATTAAACCGGTGGAAAGTATGATGTGGAAGAATAAGTTTTAAAAGGTAAACTTTAAGGGATTCGTCTCTACTGCATTACTCTTATTGAGTTTTCTGTCTATAATCTGCACTTTGTAACTCATGGAATCTGGTAAAATTCCTGGATAGGGTTTGGCGTTCAAATTTATTCTTATTTGCCCCGAAATCGTTTTAATTTTTCCAGTTGGTGTCAGATTTTTAATTCGATCATTAAAGTTCAAGGTGTCTGTCGTTGCAGGAATGGTAATTGGAATTTTTATTCCGTTTTCTATTCTATAGACATGTATTAATAAGTTGTGAAAATAAGCACTGCCAAAATTGAATGGAGGAAAAGTATCTGTTTCTCCTAATCCTATGTCACCATCTCCATCTGTGTAATTTAGTGTAATAACCACTGAAGAATCTTTCCCATCTCTTTGGAATTGTTCTACTTTATCTAATGTTAAACTTGGGATGTCTGAAAACAAAGGGGCATCTGTCTTGCAAGAAAACAAAAAAACGAGTAAACAAAATTTAATATATTTTTGAAGCATGGTTTTGGACGATTTAGAAAAAGAAATAAGTGTGGTCGACAATTTTACTTTTGAATCCTTGGTACTCAAAATATTTCAGTACCAAAGTGAAAATAATGAAGTTTACAAAACCTACTTACAACTTTTGAAAATCGATACTACAAATATAGATAAAGTTTTTAAGATACCCTTTTTACCGATTTCTTTTTTTAAAAACTTCAATATACAATCGTCTTCACTTGCTCCTGAAGTCGTGTTTGAAAGTAGTAGTACAACAGGACTTGGGGTAAGTAAACATTTAGTTCCAAAGTTGCATTTGTATGAAAAATCATTTGCAGATAGTTTTAATTTCTTTTTTCGCGACTTTGAAAAATATTGTCACCTAGCCTTATTGCCTTCATATTTAGAAAGAACAACGTCTTCCTTGGTTTATCAAGTCAATCATTTTATAAAATCCTCAAAATATCCTCAATCAAATTTTTATCTTTATAATCACCAAGATTTATATAATCAGTTAATAGAGAATGAAGCTCGAAAAATTCCTACGGTATTATGGGGAGTGAGTTTTGCATTGCTAGATTTTGTGGAAAAATATCAAATGAAACTTAAATATACACATGTTATTGAAACCGGAGGAATGAAAGGTAGAAGGGCTGAATTAACTAGACAAGAGTTACACCAAATATTACAAATTAGATTGGGTATTTCAAAAATTGCAGGTGAATATGGTATGACCGAATTAATGTCTCAATCTTATGCAATGAGTGAAGGTCTATATCAGTCGCCTCCTTGGTGTAAAGTATTAGCAAGGGAAATTAATGATCCATTGGGCCAGCCAATTTTTAATAAAAATGGGGTGCTTAATGTAATTGATCTATATAATCTTTATTCATGTAGTTTTATTGCAACCTCCGATTTAGGAAAAGTAAGTGAAGATGGAACTTTCCAAGTGTTAGGTCGTTTGGATTATAGTGATACTCGTGGTTGTAATTTATTGGTATTATGATTCGTTTAATTCAAGATTTAAAGAAATTTATTGGACAATATCCATTATTGTTTTGGTTTATAATTTTTGTTTTTTTATCAACAACTCTTATTATAAATGAAATTTACCAAGTGCAATTGGGTATTTTTAAACTCAAAGGATATATTTCTTTTTTAGCCTATTTTGGAGTTTATTCATTACATTTTATGTCAGTTTTGGTTTTTATTTCACTTTTTTCTAAAGATTACAAATGGGCTAAATCATGGCAGTTTTGGATTTTGGTTGTCATTGGAATTTCTTTATTCTCGCTTCGTTCGGTTCTTACTTTTTATGGAGAAGTTGTGGAGTTATTAGCAATACCTGGACGAATAGGACTTAGTAAAGTAATTTTTTCTGATTTAGTTAGACTCTTTTTTTTATTATTGATGTTGAGAATATTTTGGCAGTTTTACAAAGTGCCAAATCATTCGTTTTATGGATTTTCGGCCAAACAAGTTGAGTGGTTATTATACTTCAAAATGTTGCTATTTATGCTTCCTCTAATAGCAGCAGCAAGTTTCATGGGCGATTTTTTAGAATACTATCCACGTGCTTCTAGGATTAATATTTACAATCCTGAACCTTATCATTATTTTTGGTTTGAATTGGTGTATGCGCTTGATTTTATCTCAATTGAAGTTTTTTTTAGAGGGTTTATGATTTTAGCATTTTTGAAAATTTTAGGACCTAGAGCCATTATTCCGACAGCTGCTTTTTATTTTTCTATACATTTTGGAAAGCCAATAGGGGAAACTATTAGTTCATTCTTTGGAGGTGTTTTGTTGGGGTATTTGTCATACCGGACTCAATCTATTTGGGGTGGTATTCTGGTGCATATAGGAATAGCTTTATTTATGGAATTAGGAGCATTTATTGGATTAATGTTGATATAGTTCATGTATTGAATTTTTATCCTTTGGTAAAAAAACATTAAATTTGCGATTATGAATAAGGTTGTTGCAAATGCCGATGAGGCCATCAATGATATTAAAAGTGGAGCCGTGTTAATGTTGGGAGGTTTTGGGTTGTGTGGGATACCCGAAAATTGTATCAATGCACTTGTTAGAAAAGGTGTAAATGGTCTCACTTGTATAAGTAATAATGCAGGTGTTGATGATTTTGGGATTGGCCTTTTGTTGAAAACACGACAAGTAAAAAAAATGATAGCCTCTTATGTGGGTGAAAATGCTGAGTTTGAAAGACAATTATTAAGTGGTGAATTGGAAGTTGAATTAATACCTCAAGGTACTTTAGCTACAAGATGTATGGCTGCGGGTTATGGAATGCCTGCAATCTATACGCCTGCTGGGGTTGGAACAGAAGTTGCCTTAGGAAAAGAAAGCAGAGAATTTAATGGTAAGACTTATTTAATGGAATATGCCTTTGATGCTGATTTTGCAATTGTTAAGGCTTGGAAAGGAGATGTTCATGGTAATTTGATATTCAAAGAAACAGCACGAAATTTTAATCCTTTAATGGCAATGGCGGGCAAAATAACAATTGCTGAGGTTGAGGAATTGGTACCTGCTGGGGAGCTTGACCCTAATCATATACATACTCCTGGTATTTATGTTCATCGCATTTTCAAAGGTGAAAATTACGAAAAACGTATCGAACAAAGAACCACAAGAAAACATCTTTAGGGTTTATAAAACCCATTTGACTAAATTTTGTTATATCTATGATGTTTAAAAAGTTATCGATTGTATGCTTGTTTTTTTTCTCTATTTTAAATGCATATTCTCAAAAAAAATATTGTGTTGCCGGTACTGTCTGTGACAGTGTTTCTCTTAAATATGTTCCAAATGGTTTGGTTGAAATTTATTCTAGTGCTAAAAATGCTGTAATAGGATTTAAGTTGACAGACAGTTTGGGTCAATTTAAAGTTTATTCGAGCAGTCAACCAAGTATACTCAAGATTTCTATTCCTGGATACCAAACTCAAACGATAAATTTAAGTTTTCCCGATTCGGTAACATTATTGAATTTGAATACTGTGTATCTATTGCCACAAGTTGAGCTTTTGAAAGGGGGAGGAGTTGTAATGAAAAAAACATTAGTCGAGAAAATTGAAGTCGATAAAAAAATATATTCCCTAGAAAATGATGTTTTAACAAATGGAGGAACTGCTCTTGATGCATTGAGACAAATTCCGGCAATTAGCGTCGATGGTGATGGATCAATATCTTTAAGAGGGAGTGAAAATGTATTAATTTATATCAATGGGAAACAAAGTAGCTTGTCTGGCGAAGACAGGAAGACTTTGCTTATGCAAATTCCAGCTGCCAATATTGAGAGTATTGAAGTAAATACTAATCCAGGGGCAAAACAAGATGCAGAAGGCGTAAGTGGCATTATTAACATAACTTTAAAACAAAACAAAACTAAAGGGCAAAATGGCTTTATAACCCTAGGTGTAGGAACTAATAATAAATACAATGCAACAGCGGCGTATAATTATAGTAATGGAAAATGGAGCTCATCTAATACCTTAACCTATAGGTATAATGATGTGTGGGGTAGAGGCTACAATGAAAGAGATAATTTTACAAAGGATACATTTTTTGTAATTAATCAATACAACGAAAGTCAAAATTTAAGTAGAAATGCAACATTTTCTGGAAGTGTTGATTATAAGCCAAGTAAAAAATGGCTCTATTCATTCAACTATTTGGCCTCTTTAAATACTGATAATGATGATGAAATTAATGATATAATCTTATCAGATAATAATAGAGAAGTTAAAGTACTCCAAGAAATCGGAAATGTTGTTACTAAAAAATCTTTGAATTATGATGCAGGAGTTTTAGTGAAAAAAACTTTTGAAAAAACAGCCCATAATATTGTAGGAATTGTTAATTATTCATTGACAGATAGAACTAATAACATTGATATTGTAAGAAGTTTTAAAGACCCATTAACTAATCAAAATTTAAATCAAAATAAGGGTTTGTCATACAATACTTTTGACAATGGTTTTGCAAATTTTTTAGCTCAAATAGATTATGTTAAGCCTTTCAATGATTATAGGAAATTTGAAGTTGGGGCAAAGTATACTGCTAGGAGTTTTGATAATCAATTTAATTTTGATTCATTTAATTACAAAACACAAACAATAGAAATAGACAACGGAAGAACCAATCGTTTTGTTTATAACGAAAATGTAAGTGCCGTATATTTAACATTAAGTGATAAGGTTAATGATTTAATTAAATATAATATAGGGTTACGTGTCGAAAATACATTGGTTAATGGTGAAGAAAAGTTAACAAATACACCTGTAAGTTTTAATTATACAAACTTGTTCCCTTCAGGTAATTTGAGTTTTACTTTACAAAAAAAATACAATATTCCAGATATTCAATTGGGTTATAGTCGCCGGATAAATCGCCCCACTCAAGGTCAAATAAATCCTTTTATCAATGTAAATGACCCTTTTAATATTTTTACAGGTAATCCAACATTGAAACCAGAGCTTACTGATGCATTAGAATTATCAGCTTTCTACAACACATCTAAAGTTATTTTTACTACAAATTTGTATTTTAGACAAACAAATTCTGTAATTTGGCGTTATAGAACGGTAGATAGTATAGGAATATCTCGTGTTTCCTTTTATAATTTAGATTACAATAGGAGTATGGGTGCAGAAGTTATCGCTCGTTTTACAGTAATGAAAAAGATAAAAACTACATTAAATGGGAATTTGTATAGACAAACGCTATCAGGCAATGTCTTAGGTTCACAATTTTCAAATGATGCATGGGTTTTTACAGGAAAAGCAATAATGAGTTATACCTTTTGGAATAAAACAGATTTGCAATTATCTTATAATTACATGGGCCCAAGAGCCTTACCGCAAGGTAAAATGCTTTCTATGTATGGTTTAGATTTAGGTTTTAAAAAAGATATATATAAAGAAAAGATTGCGTTAAGTATTTCTTTTAATGATGTATTTGATAATCGTAGATTTAAAATTGTAATGTATGATGCCAATTTTTCAAGCAGTGTATATCGTAAACGTGAAACTAGGATTTTTACAGTAAATTTAACTTGGAAATTTGGAGAGTCAAATAATGTGCCTGAGAAAAAACCTAAAATGCCAGAAAAAGAACAAGAAATGAATTTTTAATGCAGATGAACGATAAGTCAGTTGAATTTTTAAAAACCAGAGATGGTAGCCAAACTATTTATTTAAAACATCTCGATGAAACTTATCATTCAATTAATGGCGCTTTTTCTGAAAGCCTACACGTTTATATTTTAAATGGACTTAAACTAATCAATCAAGAATTAACCGAATTTACAGTTATGGAGGTTGGTTTTGGTACAGGATTGAATGCTTTGTTGACCATTGATTATTTGCAGCCCCACCAAAAAGTTAATTATATAGCCTTTGAACCATACCCTTTGTCTTATGATATTCTTCGAGAATATTACAATGGTTTTCCGCATACGCCCCAAAGTTTAGATTTACTTAAACAAATTTCAGAGGTAGAACACAATAAATGGCATGCAATAACTCCACAGTTTAACTTTTGTATTCTAAAAGCTGATTTGCAAAGTCAAGATAATTCATTTGAAAGTTTAATTAAAAGAGGTGAAGTTGATTTACTTTATTATGACGCTTTTGCCCCCGCAAAACAACCTGAAATGTGGACTCAAGAAACCTTAGGATTTGCTATTGATTATTTAAAAGAAAATGGCATTTTAACTACATACTGTGCTCAAGGTCAGTTTAAAAGAAATTTGAAATCATTAGGTATGAAGGTGCAATCGGTAAATGGTCCCGTAGGAAAACGTGAAATGACAACAGCTTACAAAGAATTTCAAGTCATAGAGCACCTTTTGTAAATTAATTCCGCAGTTCTTATACTTGCGCCAGCCTTACCTACAATTTCGGTTAATGCTTTATAGTTTGTTAGTTGATCCTCTCTGTTTTTGCCATCCAATATCAAATCTAATTCCCTTTTAATATTGATTTCATTGAGTTCGTGTTGAATTAATTCAGGAATTGCTAATTTATTTAATATCAAATTAACCAAAGAAATATACTTAACCTTTATTACCCTTTTGCCGATTTCATAACTAATATTACTAAACTTATAACAAACGACTTGTGGGCAATTTAATAATGCCGTTTCTAAAGTCGCCGTTCCGCTGCAAACAAGGGCTGCATGGCTGTTTTTTAAAACATCATAGGTGTATCCTTTAATAAGTTTTATTGGCAAATTTTCAATGTATTTTTGATAAATACGGTCTTCAATGTGGGGAGCGCCTGCAAGAACTATATTATACTCAGAATAATAGTTGCAAATACTCAACATTTCTGGTAATACATGCTTTAATTCACTCATTCTACTCCCTGGCAATAGCGCAATTATAGGTTTTGTAATTTGATGGTTTTGTTTGAAAGTGCTGTCAAACTGATACTGTTCTATAGCATCACAAATTGGATTACCAACATAGTCAGGTGCAATTCCAAAGGGTTTAAAAAAATCGATTTCAAATGGGAGAATACTATAAAGGTGATCAACGTTTTGTTTTATTTTATAAGCTCTTTTCGTATTCCATGCCCACACCTTAGGACTAATGTAGTAATGGACTTTAATGCCTTTTGACTTAGCAAATTTAGCTATTCTAAGGTTAAAACCAGGGTAGTCAATTAAAATTAATGCATCGGGTTTGAACGCAATAATATCTTTTTTGCAATCAGATAAGTTTTTGAAAATTTTATTAAGGTTAAGTAAAACGTCAGTAATACCCATAAAAGCGGTAGCTTTATAATGTCGGAACATAGCCCCCCCCTTTGCAGCCATTAAATCACCTCCCCAAAATCTTATTTCAGCATTAGTGTCAATTTTTAGCAAATGTTTCATTAAATTGGATCCATGCAAATCTCCGCTTGTTTCACCTGCTATCAAATAATATCGCATTGTTTATGCAAATGTATATTAATTATTTAAATTAGAGTTAAAAAGAGTTTAGTTTGATTTGAAAATATTGCCAATTCCTTTGCCTATTTTTTGTAGAGTTTCAATGCCTTTACTTAAAGGTTCAGCAGAAATGTCTTCATAATTGTCACTCCAAAATTCATTGTTATTTTGTTGAGGATAAATAACGATTTTACTGTTATTACTGTAATGTTTTTCTAGCTTTGCTGGAAGCTCATCCAATATCGAAAAGTGGGAAACAGTTCCTTTTCTTGCTGAAACCATTACGATTAAGTCGGTTTCTTTAATCCTTTTGGAAATTACAAAGAAATCATCCCAATCTTCGAAATAATCAATGATGCATGAAACTGAAGTTTTATGTCTTTTAAGATTGTTATGGATGTAGTTTTCGGTGATTTTATTGCAGTTGAAATAGATTGAAATACTTAGCTCTTGAGCCAATTTACTGGTTTTTAATAACCATAAATCAAATCCCTTTTCTCTTTCTGCCATAGGTGGAATAATCACAAAAATACGTCTGTTTAATACTATTGGTTTATTAAAAAAACACATCATTACTGTTTTGTCTGTATTATTTAATATCATTTCTATCTTTTCTCCAAATAATTTGTCGAGAATGCCGGAACGGATAGGCCATCCTAAAATAATAATATTAGCCATTATTTCTCTTGAAATTCTAACGATGCCACTCGCTTCATTGTGGTCTATTGTTGTAATAGCATTCACTATTGTCTCAGAAGCAGAGCCTTGCTTAACAAATTCTTGAAGTGTAGTTTTAGCTTTAATTAAGTTAACTTCAGTTTCCTCGTTATTGCTTACAACCGTTAGGATGGAGATTGGATGTGCTGATTTTTTAGCCTTAATAAGGATACTAAATTCTAAGAGTTTTTCTATGTTTTCAATATTTGCAGTAGGTAATAAAAGGTGCTCTTCATTAGTATTGATGGTTTTTAGAACTTGATTGTCGTCTTGTATTTCTAATATAATTTTCTTAGAGGCCTTTTCAGTTGCAAATGAAGCAACTATACAAGTGATTAAAATTAAAATAATGGTGCCGTTTAAAATATTCTCGTCTAAGATTTGAGCTTTGTAGCCTACCAAAATTACAGCCAATGTTGCTGCAGCATGTGCGCTACTCAATCCGAAAATTAATTGTCTCTGTGCTGCACTATATTTAAATGCTATTTGTGAAAAAAAAGCAGCAATCCATTTGCTGAAAATAGCAACAGTAGATAACGTAAGTGCAATAATTCCGGCCTCGTATCCACTCAAAATGACATTGATGTTAACTATCATGCCTACACTTATTAAGAAAAAAGGAATAAACAAAGAATTGCCAATGAATTCAATTCTGTTCATTAAAGCTGATGAGTGCGGGATTAGTTTATTCAATGCCTAACCTGCAACAAATGCCCCTACTATTGGTTCAACTCCTGCAACTTCAGCAAGAAACGCGGAAAAGAACAGAACAGAAAGTACAAAAATGTAATGAGAGTGCTTTTCGCTTTCTAGCTTTTTGAAAA
>JBILJV010000040.1:0-20285 GCA_044377005.1 Bacteroidia bacterium | reverse complement strand
TGAATTTATTAAAGAATTTGCACCCCAAGTTAAAATAGAATGGAAATTTAATTGTCCATTTTTTACATATTACGGATTGTTACTCTATATTGGAATGGATAAAAAATCTAAAAAAGTGTATCTTGGATTTTGTAATGGCTCACTTCTAAACGATTTTTTTAAAATACTTGATAACTCAAATACAACAACTGTCTATAAATGGTTTTTTGATGATGATGATTCATTTATTAAAAATAAATATTTTTTAAAAATATTGATAGAGGAAAGCATGAATATTAATAAACAGAAAAAAACAATTCAATAATATGGGTAATAAAATTGCAATTTTTTTCCTTAAACTATTATCTAGACTACCTTTATCGGTTTTATACATTTTTTCAAGTTTTTTATATTTTATCTTTTACAACTTAATTGGCTATCGAAAAAAAACAATAATATCTAATTTGAAAATTGTATTTCCACAAAAAAGTGAAAATGAAATAAATGTCTTAACTAAAAAATATTATAAATACCTTTCTCATTTAGTAGTTGAAATAGTGAAAGGCTTTACTATTTCAGCTAAAGAATTGAATAAAAGAATAAAAACTGATAATTCGGAAATATACGATAAAATAACACTAGATAAATCTTCTGCTATTGTTGTTATGGGACATAATGGAAATTGGGAATGGGTTTGTAGACAAGCACCTTTGTATATTAAAACACCAATTTGTGTAGCATACAAACCTTTAAGTAATCCTTATTTTGATAATTTGTTTAATAATGCTAGAACTGAGTTTGGCACTATGGTAGAACCTATGGCTAAAATAGGGAAATTTATAATTGAAAATAAAAAGAAATCCTATCTTATTATTCTAACAGCCGATCAGTCTCCTTCTAACCCCGAAACTGGAATTTGGGCTAAGTTTTTTAACATTGATACTAGTTTTCTATCTGGTTTAGAGAAACTTTCTCTAAAATATAATCTACCTATTATTTTTCATGAAGTTAAACTTACAAGAAAAGGTTACTACCATTGCAAGGTTCATTCTCCTATTTTAGCAGCAGATTTAAAAGAAAATCAGAGTATTACACAATGGTATGCCGATGTTCTAGAACAAAAAATAATGGAACAACCAGAAATTTGGCTTTGGAGTCACAAACGTTGGAAACATAAAAAGCAATAAAACTTCAACTTAAAAATATAATTAATCGTTTGATATCTAAGGATTCAATCTTATATTTGCATCACTATGGCAATGAGTAAAAAATCACTTTTTGATTTAAATGAAGTAGAATTGAGCGTACTATGCAAAGCATTAGGACATCCGGCACGTATTAAAATTATTAAAATTCTATTGGCAAAAAACGATCAAACATGTAAAGATATTGTGGATATGCTTCCTTTGAGCCAATCTACTGTTTCTCAGCACTTATCTGAACTTAGAAATGCTCAGTTGATAACAGGTAAAAACCACAAAACAAGCGTCATTTACAGTGTAGATAAAAACTATCTTGCCAAATCTCAAAAGCTTTTAAGTGAGTTTTTCAATGCTCACATCCTTAATGTTAGACAATCTACTTTATTTTAGTTGATTAAGTGAATCTTCTATAGATTCTAAGTCTTCTGTCAATTTCCCAACCCCCTTTTTTATCTTATTTATTTCAATTATAAGTTTGTTTTTCAATTGCTGAAGAACCAATTCCTTATTATCTCTTTTCATTTCACCCATACCCAATACAAGCCATTCTGGATTGATATCAGGAAATTGCTGAAGTATGGAAATAACTAAATCCATACTCGCTTTGTTTCGCCCGGAGGATAAATGAGACAATACCGCGTTTGATATATTTAGCTTTTGACTAAAATCTAATCTGCTTAAACCTGATTGGTTAAACACCTCTAATATTCTGATTTCTAACATATTGTATTTAATGATTAAATTTTACAAATGTAATATATCGAACTTTACAACTGTAAAATATGATGTTTACAAATGTAAATCAAATAGTTTACAAATGTAAATTCATCTTTTTACATTTGTAAAATTATAGACAAATACCTAAATAACAGTTAGTTAAATTATATAATCAGAGGTTTTAAATTGATTTATGCTAGTAATTTTTCGTATTTAATGACTCTACAACCATCCAAACTAGCTCATTTAATTAATTCAAACACACCATCATTACCTAAACCAATAGTTTATTAAAAGTTCATAAATAATTGATTATTAATTTAATAAAATATTTGTTTAACTTTTTATTTTAAGCGCTTAGATATAAAATCATGAAGTACTCCTTCCCTATTAGTCTTAAACCGAATTACAATAGACTAGATTAGTTTCTTTGTTTCGATTGAAATAAATAGATAATAAACAAAGGAGTTAATGCCAGTGAGGCACAAATTAAAAATACAATAATAAAATTACTTGTATCATTTTGGTATATAAGTCCTCCTACTGATGAACCTATAATAATTCCAAGCTCCATAAATACAAACAAGGTACCAACGGCTTTTCCCTTTTGACCAGGTAGTGATAAATCGACTGCCCAAGCAAAAACTGAAGGTGATAATAAGCCAAATGCAACTCCAAAACATACAGATGAAATTAAATATGCAACTATTTCATTGCTAAGTGCCAATATTAACATACTTATAAAAAGCACTATACAACCAATAACAATGATTTTGACCCTTCCATACTTGTCACTCCATTCTCCGGCCATTAATCGAATAAAAACAGAAGCTAAAATATAAACCGCCATATACATCCCCTTATTTTCAACGTTAATATACACTGAATAATCGGCAATCAACGCTAAAATTGCACCTGATGAAAAAGTCGTTAAGAGAAATACAAGTGAAGGCAATAAAACCTTTTTTTCGATAAGTTCATTTTTATTGATTTTGAGAACACTTAACTTAAATTTAGCTTTATTAGGGATTGATTCTTTGAGGGTTGCGAATAATATCATTGAAATAAGTCCTAAAAATGATGAAAATAAAAACATCCAATCAAGGCCGAAATGTTTAGTAAACTCACTCCCAATGACCCACCCTAATGCGTTACCAACATTATTGCTTACACCTATAATTCCCATTGCTTGACCTCTTTTAGCCAAAGGAACTATATCGTCAGCATAAGCAGTAAAACCTGTTGGAGTAAAACCTGCACTTAAACCATGAAAACCTCTAAGGATTAAAAATAAAGATAAAAATGGAATGTAAATATACAATAAACCACTAAAGGAAGTAACGAATGCTCCAAATATCATTACAAAAACCCTACCTACTGTATCTGTAATTTTACCACTAAATGGTCTAGAAAATAATGCGACAGTTGAAAAAGTTGGTATAATCAACCAAATATATTCTCTACCATTAAGTTGTTCTAATAATAGTGGTAAATCGGGTAAAACCATTGAAAAGCTGCTAAAGAAGAATAAGCACGCTAAACAAAGAATCCAAAATGATTTTGGATAAGCTTTAAAACCGTTCAAAATTAATCGTCAAGTTTTAAGACAGCCATAAAGGCAGATTGAGGAATTTCAACACTACCAACAGAACGCATTCTTTTCTTACCCTCTTTTTGTTTTTCTAACAATTTACGTTTACGACTTATATCACCTCCGTAACATTTAGCAGTTACGTCTTTTCTCAAAGCACTTAAAGACTCTCGGGCAATAATCTTAGCACCTATAGAAGCTTGAATTGCTATATCAAACTGCTGTCTAGGTATAAGTTCCCTTAACTTTTTACAAATTTTCTTTCCTAAATCGTATGCTCTGTCTCTGTGAATAATTGATGACAATGCATCTACTGGTTCTTTATTGAGCATTATATCCATTTTTACCAAATGAGATAATTTATATTCACTTGGCGAATAATCGAAAGATGCATAACCTCTACTAATCGACTTTAATTTATCGTAAAAATCAAATACAACTTCAGCTAATGGCATTTCGAATGTTAATTCCACACGATTAGTAGTTAAGTAAACCTGATTTTTAATCGTTCCTCTTTTATCCATACACAATGCAATTACTGGTCCCACAAAATCAGAGCTTGTAATAATTGTTGCATTAATATAAGGTTCTTCAACATAGTCTATATGACTTGGATCAGGTAAATCACTAGGATTATTAACTTCGACTAACTCTCCTTTATTAGTATATGCTTTGTAAGATACGTTTGGTACAGTTGTAATAACGGTCATTCCAAACTCCCTTTCTAATCTTTCTTGGATTATCTCCATGTGAAGCATCCCTAAGAATCCACATCTAAATCCAAACCCTAAAGCAGCTGAACTTTCTGGCTCAAACACTAATGAAGCATCATTGAGTTGCAACTTAAACATGCTTTCCCTTAATTCCTCATAATCTTCAGTATCAACTGGATAAATCCCAGCAAAAACCATTGGTTTAACATCTTCAAAACCTTGAATGGCAATTGGGGTTGGATTAAGAACACTTGTAATTGTATCTCCCACTTTTACTTCTTTCGCTTGTTTTATCCCGGTAATAATGTATCCAACATCACCGGCCAATACTTCAGTCCTTGGTTCCATTTCCAACTTTAACGCACCAACTTCATCAGCATGGTATTCGTTGTCAGTATTCATGAATTTAACCTTTTCGCCTTTTCTTACTTTACCATCAATGACTTTATAGTAAGCAATAATACCGCGAAATGAATTAAATACAGAATCAAAAATTAAGGCTTTGAGTGGTGCATTAACATCACCTTTAGGAGCTGGGACTCTATCAACTATGGCATTTAATATATCCATAACACCTTGACCCGTTTTACCACTTGCTGGAATAATAGAATCTCTGTCACAACCAATTAAATCAACTATTTGATCCTTTACCTCTTCAGGCATAGCGCCCGGTAAATCCATTTTATTTAAAATCGGAATTATTTCTAAATTATGCTCAATCGCTAAATATAAATTACTAATTGTTTGAGCTTGAATACCTTGCGAAGCATCTACAATTAATAATGCACCTTCACATGCCGCAATACTTCTACTAACTTCGTAACTAAAATCTACGTGCCCCGGAGTATCAATCAAATTAAATACATATTGTTGACCTTGGAATACATAATTCATTTGAATGGCATGACTTTTTATAGTTATCCCTCTTTCACGTTCTAGGTCCATATTATCAAGCACTTGTGCCATCATCTCTCTTTTAGAAACCGTATTGGTATATTCCAAAAGTCTATCGGCTAAAGTACTTTTTCCGTGGTCAATATGTGCAATAATGCAAAAGTTACGAATATGCTGCATAAAAATAAGTGTACAAAAATAGATAAAAAAAAGAACAATTTATGTTGCTTTTATTCCTAAATAATAAGCCTTCCAAAACAATCAATAAATGTTATAATGTCGAGTTTCAACATAAAAAAAAGAGGAATTTTAGCTCCTTTTCATTTTTTAGATTAAATAACTATTATAGCTCTATATTCACCGTATGTGAACAATGGTTAAAAACCATCAAAATGAAACTGTGAAATTAATAAATTGAATTAAAATAGCTACTTATTATCAATAACCTTTACTATTTAAACCCAATTGAATTACTTTAAAATGGAGAGATAAACAAACTAAATGGTTGATGACTTTTGTCTTTTTCTGACAAAAGTGGATCTTTTATTGCCCAATCAATTCCAAATTCGCTGTCATTCCACATTAAACCACCCTCCGATTCAGGGTGATAAACATCACTACATTTGTATGAAAAAATTGTTTGATCAACTAAAGGTGCGAAACCATGAGCAAAACCAACTGGAACATAAAGCATTAAAAAGTTTTCTTCTGTTAATTCAATAGAAAAATGCTTGCCATATGTTTTTGAATTTTTACGAATATCAATAACTACATCTTGAACAGCCCCTTTAATTACTCTAACTAATTTTGCCTGTGCATGTGGTGGTGACTGAAAATGCATTCCCCTTACTATCCCTGTGTTTGACAAAGATTGATTGTCTTGAATAAAATCATCATTAAACCCTAAATCATTAAAATTTTTTTGATTATAACTTTCGAAAAAATATCCCCTTGGGTCCTTAAATATTCTAGGTTTTATAACTTTTAATCCTTCTATACCAGTGTCTATGATTTCCATATTTGTGGCAAATTTACTTAAAGAATTAAACATTGAAACACTTTATTACATTTTTTAAAGAAAGTTTTCTTTCCTGATTTTTAAATTTAACTTTGTGATTACCATTTTATCAATGAAAAAAAAACTAATTAAATACCTTTTACTTATCGCTATTGTTATTGTTATTGCCTTTGGATATTTATATTTTATTATCTTTTCTCAATCAGCATTGGATATTAATCAGTCGCATTATATAAAAATCAACAATGAGGATAACATTGAAACGATAAGTTCAAAATTAGAGAATGAGTTTGGCCTTAAACACCCTTTCCTATTTTTGAAAATAGCAAAAAAAATGAATTTGAATAAATTTACAAAAAATGGTAGATATACGATTGACCAAAACATGAATTTAATTGAACTCATTAAAGTTTTGAGAAATGGGAAATTACAAACTGTAAACTTCACTATACGACCAATGATAGATTTAGAATCTTTTGTTGATTATTGTGGGAGTGAATTAGAACCTGATGCAGAAGTTTTTGCATCTATTTTAACTGATTCTATGTTTTTGGATTCAATCGGTTTTAACAAATCAAATATATATTCTCTTTTACTTCCAGATACTTACAATCTATATTGGCATACTAATGCAGAAGAATTATTCTTGAGATTAAAAAAAGAATACCAAATATATTGGAATGAAAAAAGAACTAAAAAAGCAGAAAATATTGGATTATCCCCTTTAGAGGTTTCTATATTAGCCAGCATAGTTTCAAAAGAATCGAATAAAGTAGATGAAATGCCAATAATTGCTGGTATGTATTTAAACAGATTAAAGTTAGGTATGCCATTACAAGCTGACCCAACCGTTAAGTTTGCTTTAAATGATCCTACTATTAAGCGAATTTTAAAAGTCCATTTATTGGTAGAATCTCCATACAATACTTATCTTTATACAGGTTTACCTCCAGGCCCCATATGTGTCCCAAGTAAACAATCAATAGAAGCAGTGTTAAATTACCAAGAAAATGACTATTTATACATGTGTGCTAAAGAGGATTTTAGTGGTTATCACAACTTTGCGGTAAAATTTAAAGAACATCAACTTAATGCACTTAGATATCAAAGTGCATTAAATCAACGAAATATAAGATAATTAACTTTGTGATGCACTTAATCTTATGCTTAATTCAGCATCAATAGCATCCAAAAATTCTTGAGTATACAAGTAATGCTCTCCATGGTTTACTTTATTTCCATGAATACAAACGGCTAAATCTTTAGTCATTTTGCCGCTTTCCACAACATCAACACAAACTTTTTCTAATGTGTGACAGAAGTTAATCAGAGCTTGGTTATTATCTAATTTGCCTCTGAATTCTAATCCTCTAGTCCAAGCAAAAATTGAAGCAATGGGATTGGTAGAAGTTGGTTTACCTGCTTGGTGGTCTCTGAAATGTCGGGTTACTGTACCGTGAGCAGCTTCAGCTTCCATCGTTTTACCATCTGGAGTGACCAAAACAGAGGTCATTAATCCTAAAGAACCAAAACCTTGAGCAACTGTATCTGACTGAACATCTCCATCATAATTTTTACAAGCCCAGACGAAATTACCATTCCATTTTAAAGCCGAAGCAACCATGTCGTCAATTAGTCTATGTTCGTATACAATGCCAGCAGCTTCGAATTTAGATTTATAGTCTGCTAAATAAATTTCTTCAAATATATCTTTAAATCTACCGTCATATTTTTTCAAAATCGTATTTTTTGTTGATAGATACAAAGGCCATTTTTTTTGTAGGGCTGTATTAAAACAAGAGTGAGCAAAACCTTTAATAGATTCATCGGTATTATACATTGCAAGAGCTACCCCATCTCCTTTGAAATTATAAACTTCAAATTCTTGAATTGTCCCATCTTCACCTTCAAACTTTACAGTTAATTTTCCTTTACCTTTAGTTACAAAATCTGTTGCACGATATTGGTCACCAAAAGCATGACGACCAATGCATATAGGGGCAGTCCAGTTTGGGACTAATCTTGGAACATTTTGACATACAATTGGTTCACGAAATACTGTACCATCCAAAATATTTCGAATAGTACCATTAGGTGATTTCCACATTTGCTTTAAATTAAATTCTTTTACCCTTGCTTCATCAGGTGTAATAGTCGCACATTTTATACCTACATTGTATTTTTTAATAGCCTCAGCTGCGTCTATCGTTACTTGGTCATTCGTAGAATCGCGATATTCCATACCCAAATCATAATATTTAATATCTAATTCTAAATATGGAAGAATCAATTTATCTTTGATAAACTGCCATATTATTCTAGTCATTTCATCACCATCTAACTCAACTATTGGATTTGCTACTTTAATTTTTGTCATTCTGTTCTATAATTACTAGAGGCAAAAGTAATTCTAAAAATTAATTAATAAAACATTTGAAACTAATATTCAATTATTTTACAAAATACCCAAAAGTAAAAGCAACAATTACCAATTATGATTGGTCTATTCTAACCCACGTACATAGTGGTAAATTAAAACCAGCTTCAGAAAACACAATATTTTCTCCCCATTTTCCATGTACCCCAAAATGTGCTTTGAGTAAATTAACGCCAATGGTACCGCTTAAACCCATACTATATAAGTTGAGCAAAACAAAAAAATGATTTTTATCTATTATTTTACTGCAATGTTCAATTAGTTCATTTATATTTTCCTCCAAAACCCATTTTTCTCCTCCAGGGCCTCTTCCATAAGCAGGTGGATCAATGATTATTCCTTGAAAAATGGATCCTTTGTTTCTTTGTCTTTTTACAAATTTTAAAGCATCGTCTATTATCCAACGTATTTCAGGTGCATTAGAAATTTGTCTATTTTCATTGGCCCAAGTCACTACATTTTTTACAGCATCCAAATGAGTAACATCTGCACCTGCTTGAGCTGCAACAATACTAGCTGCTCCTGTATAAGCGAATAAATTCAAAACTTTTGGTGGTGAACTAAATGTTTTTACTTGTTCATTAATATAATGCCAATTTTCTATTTGTTCAACAAATATACCTACATGTCCAAATGAAGTTAATGAAACTTTTAATTGAAGTTTTAAAGGTTGATATTGAATAACCCAGTTGGTAGGAATGTTTTTGTAAAATTCCCATCCACCATTATCATTGTTTACATCTCTGTGACTTTTTTTGGTATGGTCTCGTTCAAAACGTGCATGTGCTTTTTCTTTCCAAGTTTGTTCACTTAGAGTTTTGGGCCATAGCGCCTGAGGTTCAGGTCTAATTAAAACATACTTTCCAAACCTTTCAAGTTTTTCAAAATTACCACTGTCAATAAGCTGATAATCGGGCCAATTAAATTGTTGCATCTTATTTAAAATCTCTTAATACATTGATGGCCTCTTGGATATAAATGTCTTTTTCATATCCTTTATTCCAGTCATTTTTAATTTTCAATTTAAGATCATCACCTTTTAATTCTATTTGGTCGGCAGTTGTATTTAGAAGTTTTAGATTTTCTACTTTTTTGATTAACTCATCATAGCGTTTGTTGTCTTCTTCATTTCTCTTCATCTCCGCTTGATACTCTTCAAGATTCAAAGTATAGGAAGTTCTTTTGTTTTGAAATTCAATTCTCTTTGCAATAGCTTCAATTTCAACAAACAATGAATTTCCTTCAATTCTTTTTTCACTTTTTGATTTAATAGTCATTATTTGAGGAGAATATTTTTTATTAATATCAAATTTAGCTTGTGGTATTTTATCCGCTTCTAGTGAAAATTCATTAGATTTTTCACCATAGTCTAAGTATCTGTAACGATCAGGAATAATTACATCAGGAATAACCCCAATTTTTTGGGTTGTAGTTCCATCTATTCTATAGAATTTTTGAATCGTAATTTTGATTGATCCCAATTTTTCACCTTCAGGTGAATTGAAAGCATCATCAAGGTCAAAGAATCTTTGAACAGTTCCTTTTCCAAAAGTTGGTGTTCCTATTATCATTGCTCTTTTGTAATCTTGCATAGCAGCTGCTAATATTTCAGAGGCTGATGCACTGTTTTCATTGACCATTATTGTTAATGGGCCTGCCCATAAAACATCTGTATTTAAATCTGCTAAAATCTCAGGTTTACGATCTCTTGACTTTACCAATGTAATTGGTCCTTTATCTATAAAGAAACCACCAATATCAACAACATCCGACAATGAACCACCACCGTTGTCACGCAAATCCAATATTATTCCTTTTACTTTATCTTCTTTTAACTTTTCAATTTCTGTTTTTACATCTTTAGAACAAGATCGACCATTTCTATCATTCATATCCAAGTAAAAAGAAGGTAAATAAATATATCCAAACTTATCTCCTTTTACTTCAATAATCATTGATTTCGCATACGTATCTTCCATTACTACAACATCTCTTATAATAGGAACGACTAGGATTGTTTCATCCGGTTTTTTTACAGTAAGTCTCACTTCTGTTCCTTTTTTTCCTCTTATTAGTTGTATGGCATCATCAATAGGCATGTTACTAACATCCACAGGTTCGCCAGTGCCTTGAGCAACCTTTATAATAATATATCCAGGTTTCAATTGACCTTGTTTGTAACTTGGACTACCCGGAACAATTGAAACAACACGAATTTGTCCATCTTTCTCTTGTAATTGTGCGCCAATTCCTTCCAACTTTCCACTCATTCTGATATCAAAATTCTCTTTGTCTTTAGGCGGAAAATAATTGGTGTGTGGGTCGAACATTTCAGTAAGGCAATTAAAATAAATACTTAAACGTTCGGTTTTGTTGAATTTTTTTAACCTCTTAAACCAATCTTCTTGTAATTTAAGTACTTCCTTTCTTGATTGACTTTCTAATGTATCGTAAGGCATTTTTTTAAAAACAGTATCTTTTCTTAATACCGCCTTTTCTTGAGCCTCTATTTTTCTAGATAATCTTTCTAAAACTTGTTGTTTAAGTGACTTTCTCCAAAACTCTTTGAGTTCAATCTCATTATTCAAGTATTTAGGACTATTTTCATCAAATTCCAACGTTTCTTTTAATTTAAAGTCAAATGGAATTTCAAGAATTTCTGTATACCACTTTTCTACTAAATTAATTCTTTGATTATGCATCGTATTAACTTGATTGAAAAAATCATATCGACCTTCTCTCAATTGATTGTCAATATCTAACTTATGCTCGTTGAGTGTATCAATGTTTGACTGTATGAAAAATCTTTTTCTGGCATCTATTCTATCCAAATACATTTGATATAGTTTTTCAGAAAATTCATTGTTAACGGTTTTGGGTTCATAATGATAATTTTCTAATACATCAACCAACGCTTGAGATAAAAAAGGATCACTTTCTTTGTTCTCTTTAAAACAAAAAGCCAGAGTTAATAAAACAACAGAAGGTAAAAAGTAAATAAGATATTTAATTTGTTTCATGATATATATTGAAATGGGAAAAAAGTATGCCAATAATTTGGTTTATGTGTAAATTATTTATTTTTTAGACGAATCTATTAATTCTTCGCCTTGTTCAAAGATAATATCAACTGGAATTTGCATTTTTATAAGTTTATTTAAATCATTTTGCAAATCTGATGGAATTTGTCCTTTTTCTAATAGTAGTTTTTTGACACCTTCAACATCACCATCTCCTTGTAATTTTAATATTAAGGCAGACAATTCTGTCATTGCAATTTTCATTTTTGCCATGTCAATTTTATATTTTTGTGTGTTTGAATCTTTGGTAAAGGCTCCTTTTTCTTGGAAATAGTTAAATCTAATCATGTTAGCTTTTCCATGTGCACTTGCTGCCCCAAATCTAACAGAACGGAAAATACCAGCCATAAAAGTAACATAATAATCCATTAATTGACCTTCAGTTAGTACTTGTTTGTTATATAACTCTGTAATCATATAAAGACCTAAAATATCAGCTTTACCCTCTTCTAATGCATTGTAATTTGCACCTAAAGCTTCTCTAACTGTTCCTTTGCCATTAATAGTATTTTTAATACCTAAACCGTGGGCCACTTCATGAAACATTGTATTGGCGAAAAAAGCATTGAAATTTACATGTTTTATTTGATTTGAATCAATAAGTGCTTGAGTAATAGGCATCATAATGTGGTCAAATTTTGCTTTCATTACATTTTTTATTTGACTTCTACGTGTGCCATAATTGATTTGCAATTGCTCATCGTTTGGAAGGTTAACAGCGATGGTTTTACTTCCTGAATTACAATCACCTCCATAATAAATAGCATCGTAAGCATTTATTTGACTGTTACCACCTGTTTTTTCTGCTTTATATTGCTTTTCAACAGGTAGATTTTTTTGCAATTCGGGTAAATAAGCAACATATTTTTCTAATCTTTTGCTCCATTCAATATCTTTCACCAAAACATAGGCTTCATAGGAAGTTTTCAATCCATACAATTGGTCTTCGTAATTCTCAATTGGACCTATAATTATGTCATATTTGTTCCCTTTCATTTGTAGCCAAATTTTATCACTTTCTTCATATTGATTTGTAATTAAAGCATCGGCCCTTGCTTGTAGATAGGTTTTTAATGGGGGATCTTGTAGCATATCAGCAGCATTTCTAAGGAACATACTTGCTTGATCTAAATAGGAAATATATACTTCATTGTAAGGTTTAACAACCAAACGTCCTTCTTCTCTAACCAATATGGTATAAGGACTATTTTTCCTAACATCCTCTAAACTATCGAATTCGGATTGACGCATGTTTGCTGGATAATAATTAGCGCCTAATGGTTTAGGTCCAATTCCATTAATAAATGGTTTATTGTCACTTAAGCGGTCCCAAGGTCCGTAATTGATATTCAAGTATTTTTTTACAACTTCATTTGTAATTGTATCTGTTATTGGGTGGCCTGCAAAAGCTTGAAGTTTAAATATTTCATTTATCATTTCTGCAGCTCTTACTAAAAACTTCAGACCTTCTTTTTCCATACCATTGATACTTGATAAATCAGTAGAAAGTCGAACCGTTTTATAGGTTGAAAGTTTTTGAGAAACTGAATCTATTGAATATTGTTGAGAATAAGAGTTAAAAATACTTGCAAATAATAATGTGACTAATGTTTTTTTCATTGAAAGGTTCAAATTTATGTAAATTTTGTAATTAATATTCATTGATTAAAGATTGGTAAGCCAAAAAAGCCATTAAGCCCACCCCTATTTCTATTGCATCTTCGTCAATATCAAAACCATTGGTATGAACAGGTTTGGTAATTCCTTTTTCTTCATTTCGAGTGCCCAAACGGTAAAAACAAGATGGAACTTGTTGACTATAATATGAAAAATCTTCGGCAGCCATCCACATATCAAGGGTTTCAACCTGTGATTGCCCTAAATACATTTGAGCAAAACCCTCTAATTGTTGGGTTAATTTTTCTTCATTCTTTAGATAAGGGTATCCATCTATAATTTTAACCTCAGCTTTTGCTCCAAAAGAACTTGCTATTTGCTCTGACATCGATATTATTAATGACTTTGCATTTGCTCTCCAAGTTTCATCAAATGTCCTTAAAGTACCTTCAATAAATACTTTGTTTGGAATAATATTAGTTGCCCCACCTTCCGAATTTATTTTACCAAAACTTAATACAGTAGGAATAATTGGTGAAGCTTTTCTACTAACAATTTGTTGCAAGTTTGTAATGATTGCAGCTGTAACAGCAATTGGGTCTACACCCATGTGCGGCATTGCTCCATGTCCACCTTTACCTGTAATTGTAATGTAAATTTCATCTGTACTAGCCATGTAAAGGCCTTTTCTAAAACCAACATTACCTGTATTTATCAATGGCATAACATGTTGTCCTATCATAAAATCAACAGGAGGATTGGTTAAAATGCCTTCCTTGATTAATAAACTAGCTCCACCAGGCAATTTTTCTTCTCCAGGTTGGAATATCAATTTGATGTTTCCATTTAATTGGTCTTTTAATTGAGTTAAAATCTTAGCTGCACCTAGCAAACATGATGTATGAACATCGTGACCACAGGCATGCATAACGCCTTTATTTTGAGAAATGTATGATTTTGTAGATTGTTCTTCAATAGGCAATGCATCTAAATCGGCCCTGAGTCCAACTGTTTTTCCAGATTTATTACCTTCTATCATTGCCCAAACACCCGTTTCTGAAATGCGATGTGTTTGCAAACCAAGTGATACCAAGTAACGTTCTACGAAATTAGCCGTCTCAAATTCCTGGAACGATAATTCAGGATTGGAATGTATATGGTGCCTAATTTCAATGACCTCTTGGGCAATCTCTTTAGCCTTGTTTATTATGATATCTTGGACAGTTGTTGACATTGTTAATCGACTTAATTTTTTTTAGACAATAAAATTCCTCAAATTTGCACTTTAAAATGATATATTACAAACCTTTTCTATCTGTTTTATCGATAATTTTTCTATTATCGAGTTGTGATGATAAGGAAATTCCTGCAATTAACATTAATGAAGTTCCTAAAAAGTTTTTCAACATTCAAAATGGCTCAAAACTTACTTATGTAAATATCAATGATACCAATAAAGAGACAGACTATTATGTTGCTAATTACTACAACACCTATGTAAATCCAGATATTTCTAAAAATGAAGTTTTGTATTATGAATTGGTAAGTCCTACAGAAAATACTTCATTTTTGATGAGAATAGAGTCAGGAGGTAAAGCTTTAGATGTTTTTAGCGACCGTATTTCTTTGATATATAAACAAAATGATACTTTCAATGTAGGGGCATTATTCTTTTATACTGATTTTAAATTTTTACCTACTGTTGAAACAGGTGATTCTGTCCATTTATTTGACAATAGAACAATAGGCAATAGACTTTTCCAATCTGTTCTTAGAGTAAAAATAAGAAATAATCCAATATTTAATGAAGTTTACTTTGCTGAAGGTATTGGTATGGTTGGATATATCAGAAAAAATGGAAGTCTGGTTTACCTTAAAAAATCAACAATTTTAAGATAGTTTTGTTATGCATTCATTTGCCCAATCAATAGCAATAATCAACTGTTGCTCCCTAGTCATTTCAGAATTATCTAAAATACGTGCATCCAAAGCTGGTTTTAGAGGACTTATTGAACGTGAGGAATCCATTGAATCTCTTTCTGTTAAATTATTAAGCACATCAATATAAGTTGTATGTGTATCACCTCTCATTATAATTTCGTGATGTCTTCGCTGCGCCCTAACTTCAGGACGCGCAGTCATAAAGATTTTTAACTCCGCTTCAGGAAATACAACAGTTCCTATATCTCTTCCATCCATTACAACCCCTTTGTGTGAACCAATTTGTTGTTGTTGATAAACCAGAAAATCTCTAACTTCTTTTATGGCACTCACTTCACTCACTTGTCTGCTAATTTCCATTGACCTAATTTCCTTTTCAATATTATGATCATTTAGATAAGTTTGGTAAAACTTATCTTTCTCAGAATAAACAAAACTAATAGATATTCTACCTAATAAATCAATGACTTTTTCTAATTGTTGGGTATCAATTTTTTCATTTTGTATAGCCCATGTTACAGCTCTATACATTGCTCCTGAATCTACAAATAAATAATTAAAATGATTGGCTAACGATTTTGCTAAAGTACCTTTACCACAACTTGAATAACCATCAATGGCAATATTTATTTTTACACTCATCTTAATTGAAAAGTGATTTTAAAAAATCAATGGCAATATCTACTTCTTCTTTTTTGGTAGTTTTGCCAAATGAAAAGCGAATTGGGGCATAACCTTCGTTCATTTTGATTGCTCTAATTACATGCGACCCTTTATTACTTCCCGAAGAACATGCACTACCTCCTGATACAGCAATTCCATTCAAATCGAATTGGAATAATAAAGTCTCAGTTGCCAAACGCGGTGGAATAGCTAAATTTAATACCGTAAATGAACTTTGTCCATTAGAATCTCCATTGAATTTAATTTCATTTAGCTCTGATTGAATTCTATCTATAAAATACGATTTAATATCTTGTAGATGTTTTTGTTTTTCATTCAAACCGGAATAGGCAATTTCTAAAGCACGAGACATTCCAGCAATTCCATATACATTTTCAGTACCTGCTCTTAATTCACGTTCTTGAGAACCTCCACTTATAAGAGGTTTAAATTTATGTTTTTTCTTAACATACATAAAACCTATACCTTTAGGTCCATTGAATTTATGAGCTGCCCCAACTGCAAAATCTATATTGACTCCACTTTGTTCGTTAAAATCCAATGAATAGTTACCCATCGTTTGCACGGTATCACTGTGAAATAATGCATTGTATTTTTTACACAAGTCTCCTACTACTTTAAGGTCAATCATATTGCCAATTTCATTATTGGCATGCATTAAACTCACTAAAACATTGGTTGAATTTTGGAGAAGTTGTTCCAAATGCAACATATCAATATGTCCAATAGGTGTAAGATTTACATATTCAATATTAATTCCATTATTTTCCTTTAACTCTTCAATAGTGTGAAGGACAGCATGATGTTCTAATGGTGAAGATATAATAGTTTTAACACCCAAATCATGAACACATCCTCTTAATATTTGATTATCTGCTTCAGTACCTCCTGATGTAAATATAATTTCGGCTGGAGTAACATTCAATAATTCTGCAATTTTCTTTCTTGAAGTTTCAATATATGCTTTTGCTTTTCTACCAAATGAGTGAGAAGAAGAAGGGTTACCAAAATCGTCTTTTAATATTTGATACATTAATTCAACTACCTCAGGATTTATTGGCGAAGTAGCTGCATGGTCGAAATAAATTTTCATTTTATTTAATAGATTGGTGAGCTGAACAATATCCTAATAATTTATACAAAAGTTTAGCTAAGTTAAATTGAGATACTATTTCGCCATCTTTTGGGGCGCATTCCACAATATCAAAACCAATAATTTGTTTTCTTTCGGCAACTTTTCTTAAAAATTTTAAACCTTGATGCCACATTAATCCTCCCGGTTCGGCTGTTCCTACTGCTGGAATTACACTTGGGTCAAAACCATCGGCATCTATTGTTATATATACTTTATCTTCAAGTTTTGAGATACAAGCGTCCATCCAATCGTCGTTGTCTTGTATTTGATGTGCAAACCAAGTATTGATAAGTGAAGATGATTTTATTAAATCTGCCTCTTGTTTACATTGTGCTCTAATTCCAACTTGACAAATAGGCAATTCTAAATCGTGAACACGCGCCATAACACTAGCATGTGAGTATGGATTATCGTGGTAAGCTAATCTTAAATCGCTATGTGCATCAATTTGTAGTACAGAAAAATGTTTGTATTTATTTTTAAATGCTTTTACAAATCCGTATGTAACTGTATGTTCTGCTCCCAAAGAAATAACAAACTTATTATTATTCAAATGCTTTAGAGTTTCTTCTTCAATAAGATCAATTGCATCAGCATCAACTTTACCATTAAATTGTATTTCAGGCAATGTGCAAATACCATATTTAGCATAAGCTTCATGGTCTGTTTCCTCATCATAAAACTCAACAAAATGACTTGCTTTAATAATTTCGGAAGGGCCAAATTTACTCCCTTCAAGATAAGATGAAGTATGCTCGTAAGGAGCGGATTGAATAACTACTTTTGACGAATCGTAATGAAATAATTCAGGTTCAGTTATCCCTAAGAAATTAGAATCGCTTGTTAAAAAATCCATTATTTTACTCTTTCAACGTATTCTATTGTTCTTAAATCAATTTTAATTTTATCGTTAGTATTAACGAAAAGTGGAACCATTACAGAAGCGCCTGTAGATACAGTAGCTGGCTTTAATGTGTTAGTTGCTGTATTTCCTCTTTCACCTGGTTCGGTATAAACAACTTCTAAATCAACGTGTGTTGGTGGAGTTGCACCAATTGGAGTTTCACCATTTTCAAATGACACTAATACAGTCATGTTTTCAATCATAAATGCAGAGGCATTGCCAAAGAAAGCTTCAGGAATATTGTATTGTTCAAAAGACTCATTATCCATACAGATTAAATCCGTTCCATCTTTGTATAAATAGTTAAGTTCTCTAACCTCTACTCTTACTATTTCTACCTTTTCACCTGTATTGAATCTGTTTTCAGCAGACTTGCCATTTTTAACGTTTTTCATCTTAACTTGATAAAAAGCTCTTAAATTACCCGGTGTACGGTGAATGAACTCTGTTATTTGAACTAACTCTCCATTAAACTTAATGAACATTCCTACTGATAAATCTGATGCTGTTGCCATATATATATTTTGTGCAAAAATATAACTTTCTCTTTTTTTATCCAAAGATTAGTTACACCAACTCTAGAAATGTAATAATTTATCAAATTATTACTCACAAAACCAGCAACAGGAATTTAGAATATGTGATTGATTTTCGTTTAGTTTTCTACCTTTTCAAAGATATGTATATCATACTGTTTCTCATTTTCTGAAGGTTTGATATGCCCTTCAATGAAATGCAATTTCTTGTATTTGGGATTTTGCTGCAACCATTCTAGTGGCATATTACCTTCTCTAATAGCCGAAAATCCATCCCATATTACAATAACGCCTTTTGCAGCCCAATCGTTGTTTTTGTCAATCGACCACACATAATATGAATTATCAATATCCAAATAATCTTTATCAAAATGGACATTAAAGTATGGTGATTGATGAATAATGGGTCTGTTCATCAATTTATTTTCTATTAACCACTCTCCTGCTTTTATAAAATTAACTTGCGATTCATCTTTTTTGACTGTAGCTTTATTAAGATGATAAGGTTTGGCATAAGCAGTCTCTTTATATCCTACCCAAACTACTATTAATGCTATTATTAAATATAATTGTTTTTGATATTTAAAATTATTAAACACAACATTTAATAGATAAAATACACTTAATACCAAGGCAGGAGCAATTACCGCCATAACTCTTGTTAGGCCATGTGAACCTAAAATTCCCAAATAAAAGATAAGAGTATGTGCCATAAAATAAAACCAAAAAACCAAGATAGGTAACAACCATTTAAAATTAAATATCTTGTTTTTGAAACTCAAATAAACAAAGGTCAAATTTGACATTACAAAAAGTAATAAAAGTGGTAAACCAAACAATGCTCTTGCTTGATTAAAAAAATGCAAAAATGGTCCTTTTCCAGGATCAAAAGTACCCTCTAATTCATGTTTTAGGTATGGATTTGATGTAATAATCCAAAATGGTTCTTTGGTTATAATAAATCCCACTACATTCATTACTAGACTTCCAATTAATAAATACAATAAAAGTCTTGATTTTCTTTGTAAAATAACCAAAACGAAAATAGCCGCTAATATTACAAATCCTTCTGTTCTTACATATGGTAAAAATGAAGCAACAATTAGAGTTGATTTAGTATAATCTTTCATCCATAAATAAAATACAAAGGATAATATTAAAACGTTGAGCGGTTCAGTTAGTCCAGAAATGATGTTAGAAAGTAATATAGGTGTAAAAACAAGTAATGGAATAATAATCCAAGACTCATTAAATGAATTTTGGGTTAATCCATGTGCTAATAACCAGGCACTTAGAACAATACATAATATATTAAAAGCAATTAATGCTTTAAATCCAAACTGACAAACCCCAAAAGTGAGCCAAGTAAAAACTGGTTTATTCCATTGGTCTAGAAATAACTCAGGATGTTTTAACGATAATTTTGAAATGAGGTAATGATTCCAACTGTCTAATCCGCCTTCAACACCTTGACTTTGAAACCAAACAAAAGCTAATAATATTAAGACTATTGAACATACTATTATATTTCTTTTATCGTATAAAGCCATTAATATATTAATTAGAATAGAATGTCATACTTCTATCTAACCCTTGTTTGTCATTGTCTAAATAAACAGTATGTGTAGTTATAAAATTTAATATTCGTTTACTAATAATTCCCCATTGCATTTGAAAAGTATCTGCGATGTAAATATATGGTAAAATTGTTCTTTCACTTGCATTTGGAGATTTACGATTGAGGTAGTAATAATATTCTTCTTGAAGTGTTTCATTGTCTTCAAAATTTGTATTTACAGCACCTGTAAAAAACATTGAATTTTTGAATGTTGGCTTT
>JBILJV010000094.1:0-5848 GCA_044377005.1 Bacteroidia bacterium | reverse complement strand
ATACCCATTGCATCATTAAAACTCATTTTGGTAATGGCATCCACAAATATTGGCTTTGCGGTACCTACTGCATCTTCAGCTCCTTCATTAAGTTTTGATATTACTT
Organism: Bacteroidia bacterium; assembly: GCA_044377005.1. GTDB lineage: Bacteria > Bacteroidota > Bacteroidia > NS11-12g > UBA955 > JABMMZ01. The sequence goes on along the minus strand of JBILJV010000094.1, from coordinate 5,742 downwards.
GGTTAACTTGCGCTTGCATACCAATACTTGATAGTTTATTGGCAACATTTTGTGCTTCTGTAGGTAATAATATTTTGATTAATTGATTATTTCCAAAAGCTCCACGCATTGCTAACGCATCCGCCCCTTTTGAAAAACCTTGCTTTAAGGCATCTTTTAATCCACCAGCAGCCTCTTCGGTAGTTGGAATAGTTAATACTTCTTTTACAACTGTGTGTAAAACATCACAAGAAGCAAAACCTAAACATAAAACAATTGAATAAATGATTTTTTTCATAGTTGAAATATCCTTTTTTTTTAATTAATTGCAAAGATAGTACCAAGATTACAAAGTTGCACGAATAGTATCTAAAGTATCTGACAATTTATCCAATTCTTCTGAGTCTAATGCTTCCAATTTGTTGTGAAACTTCAAAAATGCTGGGTGTATCTCATCAATGATGGTTAATCCACTTTTTGAAATACTTAAGTGTATTTCCCTTTTATTTTTAGGATTATTTTGTCTTTGTATCAAACCTTTTGTAATCAATTTATCACATAAACGTGTAACATCTGGATTTTTATCCAACATAACCGCTTTAAGTTCACCACAAGTTGCAAAACCGCCTTTTCGTCCTCTTAAAATCCGTAAAACATTGTATTGTGGTAAAGAAAGATCTATCTCTTTTAAGTAATCTTTAAATCGGTCTTCAATATAATTTGCCGTATATAATATATTTATAATAGCTTTTTCATGAATAGAATTAAATTTTGACTGCTTTATAGCTTCTTCTATTTTCATTTTTAAAATGTTACTGTTTTGTTTTTTAAATGTTTCAGAGCTTCTCTTTTACTCAAAGGTTTGAGTTCTGTGTTATTAATAATATCGAAAACTACATCAGCACGGTGTTTCCCTAATTGACGTAGAGACCACCCTATTGCTTTTTGGATAAAAAATTCATTGGAATGTGCATATTGTTGAATCAATGATGCCATTAGCTTATGATCTGTTTTTTGTTTGTATCCCAATTGAAAAATAAGACAAGTTCTGTTCAACCAAATATTTTCAGAATGACGCCATGAGTTAATTTTATTTTGAATCTGATGAGGATATTTTGAAAAGTAATACCCTATACATTGAGATGCCAATAAATCGACCGTATCCCACCAACTTTTTTGAACAATACAATTTTCAATTAGTACAACGGTTTCTTCATTCCATATTTTCTTGTATTTGTTTAAAACAAACACGGCAGTGTATTGCCACTCCCTCTCAATTCCTTGAAAACACAATTCAACAAAAAGATTCAAATCATCAATAGATTCCCATTTAAATCCAACCAATGCTTTTTGGGTTATTTCAACCCTTATGGGCGATGGTATTCCGTAAAATTGGAACAAATTACGCATGTAACGCGACATTCCTTCCGCTCTTATGGTGTCACGGTTTTGCTCGAATTCAGATTGAAGAACTTGGTATAGGTGATTGGCCTTCATTTTCGGTTGCAAGTTATTGAAAATTGCAAAATTAATTCTACTTATTATTTAGAAATACTCTAAATTGCAATCCATTTTTGGACATGAAAGCAAATGATTTAATAGACGGACAAAAAGCTGTGATTACAAACGTAACTTCAGGGAAATTCCAAACTAAGCTGATAGAAATGGGATGTTTTGTTGGCAGTGAAATAACCCGATTATACCAATCACCTCTAGGCGACCCCATTGCGTTTGATATTGGAGGATATATTTTGGGATTGCGAAAAGAAGAAGCAGATTATATTCAAGTTGAAGCCTCAAATGGAAACTAATATACAAAAAAATATAGTATTAATTGGTAATCCTAATTGTGGTAAATCAACTTTATTTAATGTATTAACTGGCTTAAATCAAAAAATAAGTAATTTGCCAGGTACTACTATTGACAAGAAAAAAGGTTTTTTTTATGTAAATGACACCAAAATTTCCGTAACCGACTTACCTGGTACTTATAGTATCTATCCCAATGGTGAAGATGAAAAAATCGCCATCAATCACATATTAGACCAAATAAACAATTCTGTAGATTTGATAGTGTATGTTGCTGATGCTAGTAATTTACAAAGAAACCTTCTATTGTATACACAATTGGCAGATTTACAAAAACCTATCATTATTGCACTAAACATGATAGATGTTGCCTATGAAAAAGGGTTAACGATAAATATCCCTTTGTTATCGCAGGAACTTGGTGTATTAATAGCTCCCATTAATTCAAGAAATAAAGAAGGAATAGACCACTTGAAGTCAACCATATTTAAAACAGAGGCTTCATTTCAAACGACTTATTTCAATCAGATTAACAAAGACAAATCATTGACGCATTACTTCAATACAGTTAGTGAGAGAGTTGTAAAAAGTCTTCAAAACAATCAAGAGATTATTGATACAATAAGTAAAGAAACCGAAGAACGTTATCAAATTATTCGAAATACTATTACTAAAACAGTAAGAAAAAGTTTAATTAACATTATCAATAAAACCAAACAAATAGATAAATTCTTACTTCATCCTGTTTATGGTTTTGTTACTTTTTTTGCAACATTGTTTTTGATTTTCCAATTTATATTCAAGTTTGCAGAATACCCTATGAATTGGATTGAGCAGTTTTTTTCATGGTTTGCAGGCTTTGTTCAATCTTGGATTCCTGAGGGTTATATCAATTCACTTATAACAGAGGGAATTATTCCAGGAATTAGTGGTGTAGTGGTATTCTTACCTCAAATCATTTTCTTATTTTTATTCCTTTCCATTTTGGAAGAAAGTGGCTATATGACCCGAGTTAGTTTTATCAACGACCGATTGATGCGAAAATTTGGATTAAACGGCAAATCAATCGTTCCATTAATTGGAGGCATGGCATGTGCTATACCATCCATTATGGCAACGAGGAATATTGAAAACAAAAAAGACCGCATCATTACAATATTGGTTACACCTTTAATGGGCTGTTCAGCGCGATTGCCTGTTTATACACTATTAGTTAGTTTATTGATCAAAAACGACAATAACATAATTGATATCAGAGGATTGATTTTACTAAGTTTATATTTGGTTGGCTTTATTGCAGTATTACTATTTTCTACCATTTTTAAATATTTGCTACGACAAAAAGAAAAAAGTTTTTTTATACTAGAAATGCCCGATTATCGCTTCCCTAGTTTAAGAAATATCGGATTAACTATTAAAGACAAAACATATGATTTTGTATTTAATGCGGGTAAAATAATATTGATTGTTAGTATTGTATTATGGTTTTTGGCCAGTTTTGGTCCTCAAGACAATTTTGCTAAAATTGAACAAAAATATCATAAATATGAATTTTCCGATAAAGAGACCTTAATAAAAAGCGAAAAACTAGAAGCGAGTTATGCAGGTATTATGGGTAAATCAATTGAACCTATTATAAAACCATTGGGTTATGATTGGAAAATAGGAATTGCTTTAATTACAAGTTTTGCCGCTAGAGAGATTTTTGTAGGCACCATTGCAACCATATACAGTATCAAAGACGCTGATGATGAAAAAACAATTAGTCAGACATTGTCAGAACAAACGAGAGTGGGAAGCAACACAAAAGTTTATAACACAGCAACCATCGTCTCATTGTTGATATTTTATGCCTTTGCGATGCAGTGTATGAGTACATTGGCTATTACATACAGAGAAACTAAGTCAATCAAATGGCCGGTAATTCAGTTTTTTTACATGACAGGTTTTGCTTATTTAATGAGTTTTGTAGCCTATCAACTAATAAGTTAAACGAGATATTAATAGTCTTTAAAAAAAAATGAAAAAAATGAAAATATTATTTGCATAATTAAAAATAAATATTATTTTTGCAGTCCTTAAAAAACACTAAGGGGGCTTAGCTCAGCTGGTTTAGAGCATCTGCCTTACAAGCAGAGGGTCACTGGTTCGAATCCAGTAGCCCCCACAACTTAAAAACCTCCAAATTGGAGGTTTTTTTTATACATTAAATTTATCTTTTATTTGTTTTTGAAATCGGTTCAATGACCCGATAGTTATCGGAACAATAAGAATATAAATGATCCCTTTTGACAGAATAATTTAAAAACCAAAATAGTTTTCTATTTTAAGTTTATCTTTATCACTATTAGGTGTAAATAATTTTTGAGGAATAGGAGTACTTGGCATTTGAGCAGTTCCTCCACTTCTAATAGAAAGTACTAAATTTTTACCATTGGTAACTTGTTTCCGATTATCAAAAGTAGCACCTGACGTATCACAATAAGAAACAAAAATAGCAGAAAATGTATTAGAAATTGTCCATTGATCAAACTTAATTCCATTATAAGCAACTTCTAAATCCATGTGGGTAAAGGTATTACTTTGGCAATTTGTTAATACTAATCCATATGAATTTCCATAAATAGTATTCGTATTTGGAATTAGAGTATTACTAAAAGCTCCGTTAACAGTACAAAAAGTTGCTGTCTCCAATTCTAATCCACAACCAGTTGCTGAAACTGCTACAGTATGTATACGGCATTCTAATGGGAAACATATTTTAATAGCTGATGAAGGAGATTGTTTAGATGCATAATTAGGGAAAACATAACCATTATTTCCTGTTATATCAAAATCGCAACCATTCCAAGGGAAATCATAGCTATTTCCAAATTGAACTAAGGCAGTATCAACTACACCATAAAATTGTAACCCTGTAAATTTCCAATAAAAAGCATGCTCTCCTTTCCAATTGAATAAAATCCCAGGCTTTCCTCCAGTTAAAGGGATACCCCCATTTACATAAATACTTGCATTATGACCTTGGAATTCAATACCATAACCTGCAAATGTTGTTTTCCAAATTGGATCATTTAAATTAGATAACAACTTTGAAAAATCAACATTTAAAGAACCATTTGTATGATAATATCCAGGCTTAAAGTAAACAATACGTTTGGTTATTGTAAGATTCTTAATAGCATCAAAAATCCCAGCAGAACCATCATTAGTTTTCCAAGGATTAGTAAAACTTCCATCACCCGAACAAAATCTATGTACAAATACGCAACCTAATGCATCTTCCATTTCAGAAATTGCATTGGGTAGTTTTATTATTGTATTAGTTTTTGAAAGCTTCAATGTATCTCTTGAAATAGATAATGTTTGAAGTTCATTTGTGCTATCATCATCATTCAGTAATATTGAATTTCCATTACTAATACTTAATTGATTGTTAGTTTTAATCAATTTTTGAGAATCAGTATTATCTAAATATTTTTTCAAACTGATTTGCCCACCAATTTTACTTAAATATAAACTATCATTATTAGTAGTAATTTGTTGTAAATCCTGACCTTTAAAATGATTCCCTGTATATAAAGCATAAGGAACACTCATCAATGGTTGACTCCCTTTTAATAAATAATTATTTCCTCCATTGGGATCTATCTTAATTTCAATCCATTTATTAATAATAGACCATTTAATACTATCAAAATTACCGGAAATTACATTTCCTTTACCTATAATTAAATTATAAATCCCTAAATTATTTGTAGTAATAGAGTGAGTTTCTATATATATATTAGATCTATAATTGATACTATCATAAATAGATAGTTTTAATCCTATTAATTGATTAACTAAAGGTTTTCCTGAATTACTTCTTGCTATTCCTTGATAATTTACACCTTGTGGGGTTTGTGCAAAAATGACTAAAGGTAAACCAATTATAAATAATATGATTAAAAG
>JBILJV010000039.1:0-20703 GCA_044377005.1 Bacteroidia bacterium | reverse complement strand
GAATTACTGAGTGCTGAAGAAGCAGAGAAAAGGGCTTCGCTTAATGAGGATCAATATTTTATTAGTTTACTCAACGGCAAAACCATGGATTCCAAACACACTGACTGTTTTGCCAAATACGCCAATGATGCCACAGGAACCCAAACGGCTTTTAAAAACAACTGTATTATTACATTAAACGACGAACAACAGGTTTGTTTGGTAGCGAGCAAAAGCATTAAAGCAGGTGAGGAAATTTTTTGTAGTTATGGTAAGGATTATTGGAAGATACATGGGTGAGGGATAAAATTTTACTAATAATTTTTTTTTGAGTTAATATCATATACTATTTTCGTGTTACATGAAAATAAAAGTTGGTCAAAAAATAAATTTTGGGATTCCATATTTTGAAAGCAAACTAAAATATGAAGGAGAAATTGTAGGGTTTAAAAATTCAAATATTGTTGTTATATACCAAACATCAGTAAATTTAATAACTTATCAAAAACAAACAGAGATCCCTTTCTCTTTCATCATCAATACTCTTTCTTACCCGGAATAACACCTCTCACACCTCCTCTTGGTTTTTCAACATCGCCATTGTATCTTGGAATTAAGTGAATATGAACATGAGGCACTGTTTGACCTGCAGTTTCATTGACATTGATCCCAATATTAAAACCATCAGGATTGAACTTTTCTTGGATAATTTTTTGAACTGAATTTAATACAAACCAACAAGCACTTTGCTCCTTGAAACTTAATTCAAAATAATTAGAAACATGCTTTTTAGGAATTATTAATACATGCCCATTGTTCACTGGAAATTTGTCATAAATAGCGTAAACAGATGCCGATTCTAATATAATTTCTCTGTCTTTATCTGGATTACAAAACGGACAATCATTAGATAAATTTAACTCTGACTGATTAATATGTTTGTACTCATAAATTTCGCAATAATCGTTCAATAATAAGCTTTTATACGGCAAAACTACATTACACTGGTAGGTTTGTTTCTGATAGATTTTATGAGTTCTAAAGCCTTCAAATTTTATATCTCTTCTTACCGCAAAATAAGTTGTACCACCTGGTTTTAGTAATTGAGAAACTTTGAGTAAAACCTCTGTTTGTTCTTCTTTCTCTAAAACATTAAGTACATACAAACAGATAATAGTGTCAAACTTTTCATTGGGTAATTGAGGAAAATAAAATTTATCATACCCAACTACATCAACCCCTTTTTCCTTTAGAATATTAACATCAGAACCCAATCCACAGCCAAAATCCAAGACTTTTCCTTTAAGCAAATTATTTTTGAGTAAATGCCTAGCTGGAAAAGAGATTGTGTCCCTTTCTTTTGCGGTTAAATGGCTGTATATGTTGTTCTGCTCATTCATCTTTTAGATATGAAAATCCATTATTTGATGCTATTGTTATTAAGGGATAAATTACTTCCTTAAATTTTTCTTTATTAAATTGATCTAGACTTGTAAAAATCGTTAGATATTCTTCCAATATTTTACCTTTAGGATTATATGCTTTGTGGATGTTAAAAGCTTTATTTTGTAATTCAAAAAATCTATCAAAATGTATATCACTTGAAGGTAGTTTATCACTTTTTTTACTATTAAATGCTTTATCAATAGGCGCTAAATTCCAAATTAAATCATGAGAAACAAAAGCATGAGGAATATAGTGGTCTAATGCAAAGTTTTTATCTTTGAATCTTAGTGGTTTTCCTGTAAAAATACAATTAATTATTCCCTCTTTTTCAAAAACAACTTTCCAAAAATCATTAGTCAGTTTTGTTAATGAACTTCTAATTATAGGCTTAATTAATTTATTAGGTATATCTGGTACATTTGGATTTTTTGCTTGTAAAAACAATGAAAGATTCCAATAACAAAAATCTTTAATTATTTTAGCATTTTCAGTCAAATAAACTATCCATTGTGGGTTAATTATAATTTGATCTTTGTATAATGCATAAAGACAATTATTTTCAAATTTTTGAGACCTTGTATATATTTCAGTTTTGCTAGATTGAATAAACCAAGGACTTAAAAACCAATGAGGAACATTGTTATCAAAATGCCTTAATTCCTTTATAGTTTGGTTATTAAATGGATTTTCTAACCTTACAAATATCTTACTTTTGTCTACGTCAATCGTTAAACGTTCTAATTCTTTTATTGATAATATTTTCTTTTGTAATTCATCTTGTACTCCAAATGATAATTTAAAATAGTTGACTGTATACCATGCATTTGAAACCATTTTTGAGAACAACTCAATTTTATTAATTTCAACTTTACCTTCTTCAACAGATTCAATAATTGCCAATAACCAATAAAATTTATAGGTTGCAACTGTGTTTTTAAAGCACGCTGCAAGTAAATTTGTGTTTAGTTTATTGTTATCAGGTAGTGTCATATTTTACCCCCAATAGTGAAAAAAGATGATGCCGGCAATTAGTAAAATATTGAGGAGCTCCTTTAAGAAATTAAAACGGCTGTTGGTGAAGTAATAAGAGAAATAAAAGGCCAATGGAAAGGCTACAAATGAAAATTCTTGCTTAGGATTCTGTTTGCCTGTGGTCATTAATATCACACAAATAACAATTGTTAATACCATCAACTGTATGGCGCGCCGCTGTTTAATAGTGTTTCTAAAATAGTTTTTGTTCATCCTCACTATCGCTAACACAAATATGAATCCCAAAAATGGCAACATGGATTTTAATGCCCAATACTGATTATTGAAACTGCCGTAATCAGGAAAGAAAATGTAAAAAGGTAAGAAATTACCATTCAATAAGTAATTCAACATGGTGCCAATGTACAAAGGCATTAAAAAGCCCACAAAGGCCGATATGTGTTCCCTAAAGTTAAAAGGCCTAAACACATTAATCCCCAATAGCACTATCACAAAAAATACCATGTAAGTGGTGTTCAATAATGCACTTAATCCTGCCAAAAAAGAGGCCGAGAACAAGGAAAAATAAGGCGAATCGGAATGGTATAAATTCAAAATAGAACCCAATGAAACAATCATGAAGAGGTTAACAAACAATACAGGACCAGCATAAAACTGATCCACAAAAACTGAATTCAATACAATGTAAAAATACGCAGGTAAATAGGAAGTTACTATGACCAATTCGTGTTTATTGCAAATGCGGTTAAACACTAATGCGGTAATGATGACCAAAAAGGTGGAAACAAAAAAACCAAGTTGCGGATAATAGTTGAGATAGTTAAATATTTGCTGTATGTAATTCAATGCCAACGGCGCATTAGTATTAACATAGGGCGTTACAAAACCTGCACTTCGTAGTCCAAAAGCAAATACTATTAGAAAAAAAATAGTTTGGTTGTAGTTATTTGAAAATAAACGTATCAATAAATTAATTTTATATAAGTGAAATCTCTGTTTTGATTGATCGGAATAACGATGCTATTGGCATTCACTTGCTTGCTTTCTGCCGGAATAAGTAGGGCATAATATTGGTCGTTATTCAGTATTATTTTTTTTGTCATTCTGCCAAATTCGTTATAACTGATTTGAACAATGTCTGCATTGGCACTGATGCGGTCGTTGTATAAAATATTAAACTCATCGTCATTGACCATGGTAATTATTCCGTTGTAAAAACCACCATCATTGATAGAAGATTGGGTTTTGTTTACCACATCGGTCCATTGCGGTTGGAACATACTATCGAGGCTTATAACCAAAACTTCGTCGTTGTTGAATATTTTGGCATAACTGCTTTGCGGTACGCCGTTGATATAAAAAATATCACTTTGGGTGGTTACAAAGGCTCGTTCACTTATCATTACTAATCCGCCATTGGCCTTGGGAATAATTTTTTTAATGTCAAATTTATTCAAATTCTCGCCTTTTGTCTCACTTTTTACCCCTATAATTTGAGCAACTATGCTTCTTTCTATTTGCTTAAAAACAATGTGTTCAGGTTTTAATGTAGTTGGAAGCATTGAAACAATAAAGTAACCCAAACATTCATCCTCATAATTTTCACCATAAAAACCACAAGCTTGCACTTTATTAGTTTGATAATTGTACACCAATTGGTAATTACTTAAAAAGGTTTTTTCGTTATTGATAAGTTGCGATTGAAAATTGAGCGAATGGGGGTTAAAGGCCATTACATGATGAAAAAAATCAGAGGCATTTTTACTTTTAAACTTTTGCGACAGCGATATCAAAAAAAACAATTGTCCACTGTTGTCAATACAACCATCTCCTATGTACATTTCATCAAAAGCATAAGGCAATACAAAGCGTCCTTGCACTTGTATGCTTTGGTTTTTCACCAAGTGATATTGAAGAATAGATTGATTGGAAGAATCGGTAACAGAGGCAATCATGTATAAGGTTTTGTTCGTGTTGTAGTATATTTTGTAAAGCGGCGTAAAAGCATTAATACCTGTTTGATGAATGTCTATTTTTTTGATTTCATTCAAACTAGAATCAACAAAATGCATGGACAAACGCTTGACATTGTTTTTGTCAAAATTTTTTACAAAAAACACAAAACCATCATTATTAATAATAATTTTTTCAAGTTGTGCATTGTTAATTTTGTACATTTTATTGCGCAACAAATTCATTTTCTTGTCGAAATGTTCCACTATAAAATACTTTTTGAACGAACTGTTTTTATGCTTGAGTACATAAACACCGTGTTGATTTTGACCAATAACTTTGGTAAAATTTGTTTTTTTATCTAGATTGTTTTTATTCGCCCAAACCACTTGTTGCGCACCCAATGACAGATAAAAGCCAAAGGCTAATACCAGCAGGAAAAAGCGGGAAAAAAAAGGGTTAAAAACGCTAAACAAAATTTATGTAAATTAAATGGCTAAATTACAAGGTTTGTGTTATTTTTACAAACAGAATTTAATGCCACATTGAAACCTGATTTTTACTATACCTCCAAGAAACAAGAGATTGCTATTTTAGTAGGCGTGCACAAAAAAAGTGATCCTCAAAATAAGTTAACTGAATATTTAGATGAATTGGAAGCCCTTACTGCCACTGCGGGGGCTAGAACTGCAGCTCGTTTAACACAAAATTTGGATTATCCCAATCCTCGCACTTTTATAGGTGAAGGGAAATTGCAAGAATTGATGAATTTGGTTGGTTTTCATAAAGCCGATGTGGTTATTTTTGATGATGAATTAACGCCATCACAAATCCGTAACATAGAAAAAAACTTTAAGGAAGTTAAAATCATCGACCGCAGTTTATTGATTTTGGATATTTTTTCAAAGAATGCTAAAACAGCTCAAGCAAAAACCCAAGTGGAATTGGCATTGAACCAATACTTATTACCTCGACTTACCAAAATGTGGACTCACTTATCTAAGCAAAAAGGAGGTATTGGTATGAAAGGTCCTGGAGAAACAGAGATAGAAACCGATAGAAGGGTCATAAGAAGTAATATTAGCGACCTTAAAGAAAAATTGGCCCTTATTGACAAACAAAACAAAGTTCAAAGACAAAGCAGGACCGATAAAAAAAGAGTTGCTTTGGTTGGTTATACCAATGTGGGTAAAAGCACCATTATGAATTTGCTCAGTAGAGCCGATGTATTGGCAGAAAATAAATTATTTGCCACCTTGGACTCTACGGTTAGAAAAGTAGTGTTTGAAGACCCACACAATGAAGGACAGTTTATCCCGATTTTATTAAGTGATACGGTAGGATTCATTCGCAAGTTACCTACCTTGCTGATTGAGAGTTTTAAAAGCACTTTGGCAGAGGTTGTGGAAGCTGATGTATTGTTACATGTGGTTGATATTTCAAATCCTGAGTTTGAGAATCAAATGACTTTGGTAAAGCAAACCTTATTTGACATAGGTGCCAAAGAAAAACCTACTTTATTGGTTTTTAATAAAATTGATGAATACATCAAACAAAATCCTGACACCTCGTTAACGGAGTTTGAAAAAAGTTGGTTGAGCAAGGAACATGCACCTATAGTGTTTGTATCGGCTACCGAAAAAACCAATATCAATGCCCTAAAAATGGGTATTTTGAATTTAATTTAGCCGAGGCTAGGCTCAGACTAGGGGGTGGTGATGTTCTCCTAAGCTTCAGAAAGGAAACAGCTCTTCCCAACAACTTACTTGTTAATGACAACCAAAAATAATAAACAATTAAAAAATCTAAAAAAACCTAGTTGAACAGAAAACAAGACATCAAAAATGTGAGTATTTACAAGGGGTTTGCCATTTTTAAACGACTATACCCACCATTTTAAAAGACAGTTTGATAACTTTGTTAATTAAACATTTAGTAACATGCACTTTACATCAATAACTTTGTTGACACAAAATCGGTTGAAAATTAACATGTTTAAAGAATTACATAAAAAGTTTGAAAGCGACATCTCAAAACTTGAGCGTGCATTTCTTGAAGTTTCCAAAATTTACAACAAACTGCCAATCGGTGATAGTTTCAAAAAACCACTTTTACAACAAACCCTTAAAGAAAAATCAGCTTGGTATGCTTGTCTTGTTAATCAAAACATTGACTTGTTATTACTGCCTGAGTTTTTGGAAAATAAAATCTGTCGCAATATTTTATTAAAAAAAGAAACCGAACAATATCATCAATCTTTCGAACAGTTTGCCGACCTAAATACCAAGTCACCTAATACCCTTTTCGAAGTCTTGTTGAAAGACAACACGGTACAAATAAATACACAATCATTCGACTTGTTTTCTTCAAACATTCACAAAACAATGGAATGTCCTACTGAATTAAAACAACAGTTTGAAGCTTGGGAACTTGAAACAGAAGCTTATAATGAATTGGAAGAAGTTCTATATACTTTTATTCAATGGCATACACACAATCATTTCAGTTTTAGCAATCAACGTCAAATTATTTTGTGGTTGAACTATAGACTTTGGAAATTATATGGTTCTATAGTCTTTAATATCAATTTAGAGCGTTATTTCTATCACCACTATAACAAGGAGAGTCGTTCAACCGAAAGTGCCTTAAAAGAGCTTGTAGAGTTTATTACGCTCGAATTACAGAATAGCAAAACTACATTGTTGCAGGTTTTCAGAACACATATTAGATTTGATGAATTGAGCACTTCTGAGAAAATCGCTTCTAATCATTTGTTTTTCTCTGTATTTGAAACCAATCTTCCTAATAAATTTGTTCAAAATATTACTTTAACCAAAACCTTATTAAAACGTGGTTTTCTTAAAATAGATGATTTTTCGAATCCAATAGAGAGCGAAAAATTAAGTCCACAGATTGAAGAATTGTTGAAACAAAATTTAATTGAACTTAAAAAGGAGAATAACAATATTTATTTGTGTCTGTCAACTCATACAAACGAAACTTCGCGCTTAAGTAAATACAATAACCTGCCTAATGTTCAGGAAAAATTGCAATTAAACCATTTTTTAAATCAAGTTGTGGTTGAAAAAGAAGTGCATAAGCCTATAATCAGTGTTCTTGAAACAACAACACTCAGCGAAACTCGCATACCAGAAACATTAAAAGAACGTAAGAAAGTGTTTTTTGGTTAAGCAATTAATGCTCATCCTCGTGGAAGAAATAGTCATCATCCGTAGGATAATCACTCCAAATTTCTTCAATACTTTCGTACGGTTCCCCATCATCTTCAAGCTCTTGTAAATTTTCTACAACCTCCATAGGTGCGCCTGAACGTATAGCATAATCTATCAATTCGTCTTTTGTAGCAGGCCAAGGAGCGTCATCTAAATAAGATACTAATTCTAATGTCCAATACATATTAATTCTATTTTTTGCAAAAGTATGATTTTTGAGCAATTAAAAAACTATTTTTTTATTAATTTAATATTAACTGATTATCAGATACTTAAATAAATAAAAGCGCATTCTTTGTTGTGTACTAATGCTGAAAAATTTTAAAACTAACAATTTTTTTTAGTATTTTAGTTTTATTTAAATAACATTTCTTAAAACAATATTGATAATATATGACTACAAATAAGGTTTTGTTAAGTAAGAAAAGCTTTTAATCTACCAAATATTTCAGCGTTTCTGTGTAATCAGCTAGACTCACTTTGACAAAATACATTCCTTTTGCTAAACCCATGTCAGAAATAACAAGATTGGTAAACACCGTTTTAAAAACTATTCTTCGTCCCATTGCATCAAATAATTCAAGTGTTACCATTTCATTTTTGGGAGCTGCTATCATCATTATTCCATTGCTTGGATTAGGTACAATTTTAAATTTAGTGTTCTTTTCCAATGACCCTAAATTGGTAAAATTACGAAGAGCTATTACGGTATCATGTGTATTGCAAACTCCTGTGGCTGTTAATCTTACCATTTGATTATTGGCATTACTGTACCTGTGACTTGGATTTATTAAATTACTACTATCTCCATCTCCAAAATTCCATTTATAAGTATTGTTACTTCCTTTGGATAAATTAACAAATCCTACCCCGTTTGACCCTTGATAAACATAGGTAAAATTGGCGTTACTAAAAGTGTCATTCCCTATGGTTGCTAAAGCTGTTTTGGTATAAATATGATTAGGTGAACCTGTTACGCCCACTGTTAATGTAGCTGAAACAGCACCTGCTGAACTAAATTGAACTGCATGAGGTCCTTTGCCATTTGCTGAAGTGGGAATACCACCAGGAAATGTCCATTGCCAAGATGAAGCATTATTATCACTTGCATCCTGAAAAACTAATTTTTGGCCAATACAAAAACTTCCCATACTGTGTGTAAAATCAATAGAAGCTATTTTTACTGCAATCGTAGTATCATGTGTATTACACAAATTTTGGGTTTTTAACTTGACTTGATACACTCCTCCGTTGTTATAAGTATGATTAGCATTTAAAGTAAAGGCTGAATCTCCATCACCAAATACCCATTCACTAGTCAAGGCATTGTTACTGGTATTGACAAAACTCACCTTTGCTTGTTCTGCTACTGTGTAAGAAAAAGTCGGTCTAATTTTAGAATCAGCAGCAACATTAAACGTCTTATTTCTAGTTAAATCACCCGAACCTGTTGTAATTTTTAAAGAAACCGTTTTGCTACCTCCGTTGCTGTATTTTACTGAATGCGGTCCTTTGGTATTAGCTGTAGCGGGTGTTGCACCTGAACCAAAATCCCAAACATAAGCAGACACATTGCCAATTGATGAATCGGTGAATTGTATGGTTTCATCTTTACAAGGTTGTACTTTAGAAAAAGTAAAATTGGACATAGGCGCAACCAAAGTACACGTTGATTGTGTTATTTTATTGTGTTTTTGCCTTCCACATACTGCTGATCCACTTTTGTTAATTACGTATGTGCCGCAATTGATATCATTCGTTGTTAATTTTGGTTTTGTTTGCCCGTTTGCTATAGCATAGTGCATTACAACCGGCGAACTAATAACATGTCCTAACTGATGACCATGCCCTAGTTCATGAGTGGCTACAGATTCAAAATGAAACTGATTGTTATTGGCATTTCCTGTGGTATACAACCAATTGGTAGAAGACGTTGGCTTTACTCTAAAACGTATATCCATTTCTTCTGTATACCATACTAAACCAGGGGTAAAACAACCGGCATACCAACTAAAACATTGGGCTAATACACCACTTGCCATGGCGTTACTGGTATCCCATCCGCACATGTTTACTTTGTCCCGTTTAATAGCACTGTGGTTTAATCTACCTAGAGTATCCCAATTCACCAAGGTACCACATCGCCATCTTTCTATACTTCTCAAAAAAGCCCCTCTTGCACCCGTTGAGTCAAAGAAACGGCGGTTAATTTTCCATGTAATACCATTAAATTGATTGAGTCCTATTAATTGATTTTCATATGCAATGGTGTCGCCTAACACAACATTTGAATGGGCATAAGTGACTTTTAAAGTATCCGTGGATTCAATATTACCATTACCGCCTACTACAACTCTTATTTTTCCTGTCCCTGCAGTAGATCTTACAAGCACTCTAATTTGTGTGTCTGTCCACGAAATATAATCTCTTTTTAATGCTTTAATAAAACTTAATCCCCCCTTATCGGCATCTCTAAACTGAACACTGCTTGTATCTCTAGTTGATTTAAAATTTATCCCTTTGATAGTTAATATTGTTGATGTTCCTGAAGTAAGCGTTGTTGGATTTATTGAACTTATAGTAGGTGAAGCTCTTTTAGATGAAAAAGAAATTTTAGTTAAATTTTCATTGACATTTACTACAGGAATTGAGGTTATTGAAGTAATTTCCTTTTCAATAGATGACCGAGGGTACTGCGTGTACATGTCTGCAGAAGTTCCATTGTGTTTATCTATTTTAATAAATCCTTGCGGACCACTTTCACTCACCCAATTTTGGTCTTTTTGAATTAACATAAAAATGCCAATTTCTCCGATTTCAAGAGAAAGTTCGGGACTTACTTTTAAGGCATTTAATCCAATCGTTCCCCCCAATGTAATAAGTTCCAAACGGGTTGTATTGCTAATCCATTCTGCTCCTTTATAAACCCTAGATAACTGAATGGTATTGGCCGTATAAATCATTGTTTTTTCGTCATTCCAATAAGCTTGTTTATCAACAACCATACCCTCTATGATTAACTCTGAGGCATTTACTCTTTGCTTTAAATCTAATGGCACTAACACACACTGAGAAAACAAAGAAATTTGAAGCGACAATAACACAAATAGAAGTGTTAATTTCTGTAAATTTAGTTTCATAAATAAAGTCAAAAATATTTTATTTTTTAATCATTGCCAAAACAAGTTTTGTCTCACTGTCTACTTTAAAATCCTCACTTACACAAATAGGGAATAAAGCAATAATTTTTCCATCGGCATTTTTGATCACGTTAAATGTTTTTCTTTGGACATTATTCACCTTTTTATCGGTAAGTAAATCACTGATTTTCTTTTGACCTTTCATTCCCAAAGGTATTATTTTATCGCCATCTTGCCATGTTTGAATTGTTAGCGGTAAATTTATTTTGTGTATATCAACGTACAAAACATTCGGTTTTTTAAAATCACATAAATGAGGATCAATTATTAAAAAATCACAAATAGAATTTTTTTTTATTTTATTTTTATTAAATGTATACACCGTTTCAAAAAACGGCTCAAATTGCTGAATAGGCTGAATAATTAAACACTCTCTTTCTCTAATTATTTCATATTGATCAGAAACTATTTTTTTACCTACTGTTTCAGAGTCATTACGCCATAAATTTAAAATTTGCACTTTATTAAAACCATATTTTCGGGTCATAAAATACATTAAACTTGGCGCGTTTTGTATAGTGTTTAATGCTTTAACATCAACTCTTATAACCCCCTTCTTATCTTGGGTAATTTGCTGCCAAAATTGTTGCATTATCTCAATAGACAAATCCTCATAGTCCTTTACGTGGGTACAAACCGTCATTAAATGTTCATGGAAATTGGGGAGATGTTTTTCCAACTGTGGACTCAAGTGATGTCTGATTTTATTTCTCAGATAATCATCTTTGGCATTGCTAGCATCTTCGCGATGATTGTATTTGTGTTGATTGATATATTGCTCAATTAAGTCACGAGTAGTAAACATAAGAGGGCGAACAATGTGTTTGTTTTTAACAGGAATACCATGTAAACCACCGATGCCAGTATGACGAACAATATTGATAAAAAAGGTTTCTGTATTGTCCGACAAATGATGGGCGGTAAGGAGATAGTCGAACCCGTGTTTTTTTATTAATTGTTTAAACCAATCATACCTAAGTTTGCGGGCTGTTTCCTGGACTCCCATTTGATATTTTTCCATCTTTTCTTGTGTTTTAAAAGACTTGGTATAAAAGGGGATTTTATGTTTTTGGGCTAATTTTTTAACAAAAGCTTCGTCTTTATTACTTTCATCACCACGCAAGTTGTAATTGCAATGAGCTACAGAAAACTGATAACCACAATTCAATAATAAGTGAAACAAGCAAACGCTGTCAATACCACCGCTGATTGCCAACAATAAATTTGATTTTTTATTGAACAATTGGTGTTGCTTGATAAATTCGTTAAACGCTTGTTCCATCGAAATAGTAAAAACAAAATTACTGAATTTTTTTGACTTAATTCTAATGTGTGTTTCTCGCCAAAACTTTCATCATTCAACAAGTTTAGGGCAGGTCTCCGGAATTCAACTCTCCAAATATACAGATTCTATATTATGGTTTTACAATCAATAAAATTCCTTATAAATGCATCTAGCACAAGACCAATACACAGCATTTTAGAGAATGACTGAAAGGGAAAACAAAAAAGCCCCGAATAATTCAATTCGGGGCCTTCTATCATTTTAAAAAACTTAATCTTTTTTAATTTTTTGATAGTGTCTATATCTTTCTATTCTAAGTCCTGTTTTGTAAAACATTAAATACATCGTAGGAACTACAACCAATGTTAAGAAAGATGAAAATGTTAATCCATAAATAATGGTCCAAGCTAAAGGTCCCCAAAAAGCAACACTGTCTCCTCCCAAAAAGAATTGAGGGTCGAGCTCAGTGAACAAGGTTACGAAATTAATATTTAATCCAATTGCTAATGGAATCAAACCTAAAACCGTCGTTGCTGCAGTCAATAATACTGGCGTTAAACGGGTACTTGCAGCTTCAATTATAGCTTCTCTTGTTTTTAATCCACGGTCTTTTAACTCGTTCATAAACTCAATTAATATAATTCCATTTTTCACTACTATCCCTGCTAAGGCAATGATACCAACCCCTGTCATTACTATAGACATGGATTGACCACTGATAGAAAACCCAAGTAACACGCCTATTAAACTTAGAAAGATGGTAATAAAAATTATGATTGGTTTGGAAACTGAGTTAAACTGGGTTACCAATATCAAGAATACCAATGCTAAGGCCGAAAGCATGGCAAATCCTAAAAAATCGGCTGTTTCAGCTTGGTCCTCTTGCGCACCCCCTAATTTTACTGAATAACCTTCCGGCATTTGTATACCTGAAAATAAGGTTCTTAATTCCTCATTCACATCATTAGCATTATAATCTGTCAATACATTTGACGATAAAGTAACCAATCGTTTTTGATTTTTTCTATTAATGCCCGAATAGGTATTACTGAATGAAACATTGGCTATAGATGAAATTGGGATTTGCTTATACTGACCACTTGCCATGTCTCTGAAAGCAATAATCAAATTCATTAAGTCTTGTGGTTTTTGTTTGTACTCATCTTTCAATTTGATAATAATATCCGATTCCTTGTCAGATTCTCTGAATTTAGAGATGTCTTTGCCATAAATAGCGGTTCTGATAGCTAATGCTGCTTGAACTGTGCTAATACCTTGTCTCATGGCTTTTTCTCTGTCGATATTAACAGTAATTTCAGGTTTGTTTAATACCAAATCTGATTTTAATCCTTCTATCCCTTCGATACCCGAAGTATTAACCATTCTAGTAATTCTTTGACTTATAACGGTTAATGAATCAAACTCCTCACCTGCTATTTCTATACTAACAGGAGCCCCTTGAGGTGGACCACCTTGGTCTTTATCAACGGTAATTTCTACCCCTGGAATTTTAGGCATTTTGGCACGAAGTGCATCCATTGCAGCCGTTGATGACATACCTTCTCTCAAATTGAATTGCTTATATGCCACTGTAATTTTTCCTTTGTGTGGTGTTGTAGTTCTGTCTGGATTTTGGGGATCTCCTGCACCTATTCCCACATTACTAATCACTGATTTTACCATCCCTTGATATGGAGTTAAGGTACTGTATACCTTTTTTTCTACCACTTGGGTAATGCTATCTGTAACTGAAGCATCGGTTCCAATTGGTAATTTGATATAGATGTATGTAAAGTTAGGGTCACCATTAGGGAAAAAATCTACCTTAGGTGTTCTAACAGAAAAGATAAACAGCGTTAAAAAGAACAAACCTACTAAAGAACCCATTAAATAATATGGATTACGTTTAGAAAGAACTGTTGTAATAATGGATTTATATTTTTCAATAAAAGCAGGTATAATTTTGGCTTGAAACCATTTGATTAATGGTTCTATACCATAGTGATAAAGCATAATTAAAAGTATTGTAAATACTGCAAAATTACCCAATCCTATGGTTCCTGTGATGTAACCCAATAGCGCAATGATAGCAATAACAATAATGGTTTTGAAATAATTTTGCTTGAAAGTTTTCTTCACATACTTGTTGTCATCTGTCATAAAATCAACTGCAAATACTGGGTTAATAACAAAGGCAACAAACAATGAAGCAAACAACGTTAAAATTAACGTAATAGGCATAAACTTCATAAACTCACCTATAATACCCGGCCAAAACAATAACGGAAAGAAAGGTGCAATAGTGGTTAATGTTCCTGAAAATACTGGCACTATTACTTCCCCTGCTGCTATCTTAGCGGCTGTTTTAATGTCATGCTGCCCTTGGTGATAAATACGGTGTGTGTTTTCTATTACTACAATGGCATCATCTACTACAATGCCTAATGATAAAAGGAATGAAAATAGCACAACAATGTTTAATGTAAAGCCCAAAGAAGGCATTAATAATATGGCTAATAATGACGATATAGGAACTGCTAAACCCACAAATACCGCTTGTTGTACTCCCATAAAAAACATTAATACCAATACCACTAATATAAATCCGATAATCACCGAATTGATTAAGTCATTCAACTGATTTTTGGTAAAATCTGCTTGGTCACCTGTGATGGTAATATCCAAATTGCTTGGCAATTTTGTTTTTTTCAATTCCGTAATTTTCTCATCGATTTGTTCCGATGCTGAAATCAAATTTTGACCAGCTCTTTTGATTACACTTAAAGTGATAACGGCTTTATTGTCTAACCTAGCATAGTCTTGTTTTTCTTTCTGTGAAACCAATACATCGGCCAAGTCGCGCAAATACAAGTGACTGCCAAATGCATTTTTAATAACCATGTTTTTCAATTGGTCTACATTTTCAAACTCACCTACTACACGCACTCCTCTTCTCAAATCCCCTACTCTAATTTCTCCACCCGATACATTGATATTTTCTTGGGCTATAGCCGATTCTACATCTTGAAAGGTCACATTGGCAGCTTGCATTTTATACAAGTCAAGGTCAATATGAATTTCTTTGGTAGGTGCACCAATAATATCTACTCTGGTAATTTCTTTTAATGATTCTACCTCATCTTTGATATCATCGGCATAATCTTTCAGTTTGAATAAGTCATAATTTCCTGCCACGTTTATTTGCATAATAGGAAACTCCGAAAAGGCAATTTCTTGAACCACAGGATCTGTTTTTAAATCGCTTGGCAAATCGCTTTTTGCTTTGTCCACCGCATCGCTTACTTTTTGTTTGGCAACATCGGGGTCAACATCGGTATTAAATTCAACAATAACCGCACTAAAATCTTGAATTGAATTACTGGTTACTTTCTTAACCCCCGAAATGGCTTTCACTTGCTTTTCGATAGGTTTGGTTAGTAAATTCTCAACGTCAGATGGAGTAGTGCCGGGGTGAATAGTGCTCACATAAATGGTAGGAACTACAATGTCTGGAAATTGCTCTTTGGGCAAACTATTGAAGATGCTATAGCCCATGAGCGAGATAATAATGGTAAAAATGTAAACAGAAGTTCTGTTCTCAATACACCAACTTGTGAAAGCAAATTGTTTTATTTTTTGTGACATGGTTTCAGTCGTTTGTTATATTAGTTGATGTTTAATTCCTGGCCTTCAATTAAATCTTCATTGCCTTCAATAATAATTTGGTCGTCTTTAGTTAAACCTTCTGTTACCACAATTTTATCTAAATAAGACATTCCCAATTTGATTATTCTATTAACAGCAACGGTTTTGTTGTTTTGTTTTACCGCAAGCATTACAACATTGTCACCATTGGCCGATTTTTGAATCGCATTTAATGGAATTACAATCGCTTCTTTGATATTGGCATCATTTACTGAAATTTTTGCTATTAAATTTGGTTTTAAATTTTTGATTGTAGAAGGCACCTTCACTTCAATTTCAAAAGTTCTACTACTTGCTGTTACGTTAAGTGCCACATAGGCTATAACTGATTCAAATTCTGTGTTTAAATCGGGAATTTTTACCTTTACTTTATCTCCTTTTTTCAAAAGAGAAGCATAAGAATCGGCCACTTTTGCAGTAATTTTCAGTCTGTTCATGTTTACCACACGCACACCGCCCATTCCGGGCATTGCTGTTTCACCAACTTTTACTCTAACTTCGTCAACTATACCAGAAAAAGGCGCTACGATTCTGCTCATGGCTATTTGCGACTGAGTAGTTGCTTTGCGTTTTTCCAAAGCTTCTTTGTTATTTTTAGCTTGTAAATATTGAATTTCTGTTCCTATGTTTTGATTCCAAAGGCGTTTTTGTTTTTCGTAAACCAAAGTAGCCAAACTCAATTGATTGTCTATTTCTGCTAAACTTGTTGCTGCCACAGAATTATCCAATTGAACCAATACTTGACCTGCACTTACAGATTGTCCTTCAACTACATTTACTGCTGTAACTAATCCACCCATTTTAGGGTTAACCATTACATTGTCTGTGCTTATTACATCGCCTTGCAAGTCGATATAATGACTAAAAGAACTTAGAGAAACTGATTCAATTTTTACTTCTTTCTTTTTAACAATTTTAACCGAAGTGTCTAATTTGACAATGTCTAATTCTAGCTTTTTGATTTTTTCTGCCAGTTCTTTAGATTCTTTTTTAAGTTTTGTTAATTCTTTCTTTTTGTTTTCAAGTTCGTTGCTAGCGCATGAGCTTACAAGGACAGAAAAGGTGATGATATACAATAGTTGTTTCATGAGATGGAATGTTGTTTTTTATTGAATGTTATAATTTTATGTTTTGACCTAACGCAACTTGGTAATCTAATTTGGCAACTAGCAAGTCGTAAAGGGCGGTTAAATAATTGGTTTGACTGTTTTTTAAATCTTGATTGGCGGTGGTTAACTCCAAATTGCTACCAACACCTTCTTTGTATTTGATAGTGGTGATGTTTAAAATTTTATTCGCTAAATCTAAATTTTCTTTTTGTTGTTCTACATATTCTATAGCTCTAAGGTATTTCATTCTCGACTGAAACACCTCCAAATTCATGTAATTTGTGGCATTGTTGATTGTATTTTCACTTTTAATGAGTTCAATTCTTGCTTTTTGAATTTTAGCATCGTTACCAAAGCCAGAAAAGATAGGTACATTTATTTGAAGCGCCATAAAGGTACTCCCAAACCAGTTATTTCGACTGTAATCGATGGTTTCACCAAAGTTACTTTGTTGATAGTTCAAAGCACCCACTAAGTTAGGGTATTTGCCATATTTATATCTTCTTAAATTGTATTCGTTCAATAGTTTTTGTTGTTGTAAAATTTGATAATCAGTACGTCCTGTAAGGCTAACGCTAGAGGTCGTATCCGAAATCATAAAACGTTGGTTTAAAGCATTCAAATCATCAGATATTTTAATTGGTTTATCTTGAGGGATTCCCATTTTTGCTTTAAGCAAACCAAGCGATATTTGGTATTGGTCATTTAATTTTTTAATATTGATTTGCAAATTATTCAATTGCAATTTCAAACGGTCTACTTCCAAAGCTTCAACAAAACCTTCTTTGTTTAAAGCAGAAATTTCATTGTAAGTTTTTTGCAACGTTTGGTATGTACTGCTTAATAAACTTGCATTTTCCTTAACAATAAGTGTCATAAAATAGGTTTTGGCAACATCTATTTTAACATCTGATTCTGTTTTTGAGGCAATTTTTCTGGACATTTCGGTAAATTCTTTGGCCGCTTTTAAACCAAGAAAATAAGTACCATCTAGCATCAACCAACTTAAATTTAGTGAAGTTTGTGTGGTGTACTTGTTACCCACACGGATTGGGGTAGAAACGCCATTGATAGGGAATACAAAAACGGGTTTTTCAATGTTGTCTTGGTATTGCACCTGACCGCGCAATTGAGGAATACCTATGGATTTAACTTCCTTAACTGTTTGGTCGGCGATGGCCAAATCGGCATAGGCATTTTTAACTTGTGCGTTATTGGCAACTGCAAAATCCAGGGCTTGCACAAGTGTAAATGTAGTAGTGTCGTTGTTTTTATTTTGAGCAAATGCTTGGCTATTAAAGGCACTGACAAAAAGAACAGAAGCAACAAATAATGAGGGTTTAAGAGTCATAATCTGGTTTTAAAAAGAGTTTTGGTTTAATAAAGTGGCGTTTTCGGACATAAATTGTTTTCCTTGAGGGGTACAAATAGCATTGAGATGATAGCTTATCATGTAAGTGAATTTTTGAGTAAATGGTGTTTGGGCTAAAGATTGAATTTCATCAGACAGGCAAAGGTCTATAAGTCCCATGTAAAAGCCTGTAGTAAGTGGAATATTTAGGTCACTGCGAAACAAGTTTTGTTCTATGCCTAACTTTAGGTTATCCGATATTTTTTCAAACATGTTGTTTTCGCGGTGTTGTTTAAACAGTTCATAGGTTTCGGCATGGAATTTTTTTAAATCATAAATCAAGGTTGGGTTAACATCCTTATGAATTTGAATCACCATTTCAGCAATGTTTAATATTTGATGGATGGCATTATTTTCCTTGTTAATTAATTGATCCGAAAGGCAATCAATGGTATTAATATGCGACATGATGGTGTGTTGCACCAATTCATTTTTATCTTTTACAAACTGATAAAGTGTTTTTTTGGAGATACTTAGTTCTTTGGCAACATCATCCATTGTAATGCTCTTTATTCCATATTTCATGAATAATTTTTCAGTGGTAAGGCAAATTTTTTCGAGCATGGATTTGAGGCTGCGAAATAAGTTAAAAATACTGAGGAAACAAAAATGTTTTTTAAAGTTTCCATTGGTTTAGATAAACGGCCACATTTTTCGGTTAAAGGTATTTTTGGGCATTAAAGTGCTGAAAGAGAGGAATTTTAAAATTGTAAAATTGAATAAGGAATTCAAAAAAGGACTTTTTTTAAAACTTTTTTCACGTATTTATTGGGCATAGCCGTTTATAAATGCTTATACTCGTTTGTATGACATTTGTACTATGAAATATAAAAATAAAAAAACACATTTGCAGTGTTAACTTGATAAAAAGCTGATATTTTTCAGGCTTATATAACTTACATAGTGTTGTATAGGTCTGACGATGTAAGGCCTATAAATAAGTTATAACCCATTTTATAGCAGAACCGTTAAAAATTGAAAATATGTTAAAAAAAATATTAATAGGACTTGGTGTCATAGTTGGACTTGTAGTTTTAACAGGTGCAGTTGGAGTTTACTATTTTTTACCAAGCGAAGACAAAGTTTTAAACTTTATTAACTCTAATTCAGAAAAGTCGTCAATCCTACTTGTTAGAAACGATACAATTTTTGCAAGTAGAAATATTGACAAAATAATGCCATTAGCAAGCACTGTAAAAATAATTCTTGCAATTGAATATGCAGAGCAAAGTGCTAAAAGTCAAATTAATCCTGACGAATTAATTTCATTGACAGACTTGGACAAGTTTTATGTACCAAATACTGATGGTGGTGCTCATTCAAGTTGGTTAAAATCAATTAAAAACAAAATTTCTGATGACAAAATTTCCATTCGTGAAATATCAAAAGGAATGATAAAGTTTAGCTCAAATGCAAACACAGAATGGTTATTAAATAAACTTGGGATAGAAAATGTAAATAATCGTTTGGACAGTTTGGGCTTGAAAAACCATACCGAAATTTACAATATTGTTTCTGCACTTTTTGTAGGCAAAGAATTATTTCCAGACCTTAAAGGGAAAGACCTACAAAAGAAATTGATACAAATTAAACAAATTGAATATATTAATGCAACTAATAATATTCATCAAAAACTGCTTATTGATACTTTGTACAAAAAGGATGTTGGAGATTTAGGGATTGACATACAAAAAGTATGGTCAGACCGACTTCCTTCTTCAACGGTTGAAGATTACGTTTCAGTTATGAAAAAAATTAACAGCAGAAAATATTTTACAGAACAAACGCAAAAATATTTAGACGAAGTAATGGAGTATATTTTGGAAAATCCAGCCAATCAAGAATGGTTAGAACACAGTGGAATGAAAGGTGGTTCAACTGCTTTTGTTTTAACGAAAGCTTTATATGCGACAGACAAAAAAGGAAATAAAACAGAGATGGCTTATTTTCTTAACAACTTAAGTGTTTTGGAAATGACAAGGCTTCAAATGTCAATGAACGAATTTGAACTAAAAATATTGACAAATAAAGAATTTAGAGAAAAAGTAAAAACGGAATTAACGAAATGACAAGAAAAACGGGCTATAACAGCCGTTTTGCAAAAGTGGCGGTTCAGTGCTCCGCAGACACATTTTCGGTTAATCAAAGTTTGGTTCTCCGCATCAACATTTGTGGTGAAAATCGCCACCTTCGCCAAGTGGCAAAACGTTACCAGCAAACCTAAAAGACGACATTCACGAAAAATTAAACAAACATAAATGGATAATCATGGCAACAAAAAAGCAAATATTTTACAGCTTTCACTACGACAATGATGTTTTTCGTGTTCAGCAAATTCGCAACATGGGAGTTTTTGAAGGCAATGAACCTGTTTCACCTAACGCATGGG
>JBILJV010000038.1:0-21497 GCA_044377005.1 Bacteroidia bacterium | reverse complement strand
CTCAACCACACCATTGCATCTAACCATTGATTGGTCTACATAATAAGAGGCTTCCGCTCCAGTTGAAGCAAAACCAGTAAGCTTAAGCAGCTGATTGAGTTGAATATAATCTCCTTCTAAAGTAAAGTGAATAATGTTGTCCAATTAACGAACAATTAGCTTTTGGACAGATGAATTTTCGCCTGCAGATAATTTAGCTAAATAAAAACCTTTTTCAAGTTTAATTTGGTCTAGCTTAATTTTAAAAGTTCCCTTTTTAACTTCATCATCAGATAATCTGTATGAAAAAACTAACTGACCAATTACATTCGTAATTACAAAGTCAACTTCTTTTAATGATTTGTTTGCTATATTAAAATTAATATCCAAAAAATCACTGGTCATTGGATTCGGATACATTTTATAAGTAACAGGTTGATTTTCTGCGCTTAAAAGCACTGAAAACATCATAATCACTATTGTAAAAAATACTTTCATCCTAAATTAGTATGCAAATATAATACAAAAAACTATAAAACAAAAAAAAGCAGTCATAAATGACTGCTTTTTAAATTTCGTTGTGTAACGATTACTGAGCTGGAGCAGCTTCAACTGGAGCAGCTTCAACTGGAGCAGCTGTTGAATCAACTGGAGCAGCTTCTACTGGAGCAGCTTCTACTGGAGCAGTAGCTGTTGTGTCAGTTTCAGTTCCTTCAGCTGGAGCAGCAGAATTGTTACAAGCTGTGAATGCGAATGCAGCGATAGCGATTACTAATAATTTTTTCATTTTGATATTACTTTATTTTAATTAAAATTGAGGCAAAAATAACCTAATTTTTTAATTTAAAAAATTTTTTTTTATTTTTTTTTAAGACCCTAGTTGTTTTGAGTAACGCTCTCTGTCTGACTGCTTTAAGTAGATTTTTCTTATTCTTAAAGACTTAGGTGTAAGCTCTACATACTCGTCTTTTTGGATATATTCAAGCGCTTCTTCTAAAGAAAACTGAATTTTAGGAGCTAATTTAGCAGAATCATCCTTTCCAGCGGCTCTAAAGTTAGTTAATTGTTTAGCTCTTACTAAGTTTAAA
Source organism: Bacteroidia bacterium (assembly GCA_044377005.1). GTDB lineage: Bacteria > Bacteroidota > Bacteroidia > NS11-12g > UBA955 > JABMMZ01. The sequence continues at coordinate 20,430 of JBILJV010000038.1, read as the reverse complement.
ACCATATCATCTTGTCTGTTATTCTCTCCAATTACTTGTCCTTCGTAAATATCTTCACCTGGTTCGACAAAGAAAACACCTCTGTCCGACATTTTATCAATAGCGTATGCAGTTGCTGACCCTGTTTCCATACTAACCAAAGATCCATTGTTTCTTCCGTTAATATCACCTTTCCATGGCTCATAAGCAATAAATCTATGTGACATAATAGCTTCCCCTTGGGTAGCTGTTAACATATTACTTCTTAGTCCCATTAAACCTCTTGATGGAATTTTAAATTCTAAATGTTGTAAATCACCTTTTGGTTCCATTATTAATAATTCACCTTTTTTCTGTGTTGATAATTCAATCACTTTTCCAGCAAACTCTTCAGGAACATCAACTACTAACATTTCAATTGGCTCATGTTTCACTCCATCTATTTCTTTTATTAATACTCTAGGCATACCAACCTGAAGTTCATAACCTTCTCTTCGCATTGTTTCAATTAATATTGACAAATGCAAAACACCTCTTCCATATACTAAAATACTGTCTTGACTGTCGGTATCTTCAATTCTAAGTGCTAGATTTTTTTCAGTTTCCTTTTCTAATCTTTCTCTTAAATGTCTTGAAGTAACAAATTTACCTTCTTTACCAAAGAATGGTGAGTTATTAATTGTAAACATCATACTCATTGTAGGCTCATCAATACTGATTTTCTCCAAGCCTTCTGGGCTATCATAATCTGCAACGACATCTCCAATTTGAAAATTTTCTATTCCAACAATCGCACAAATATCACCATTTTGAATTTCTGAAACTCTTTTCTTTCCTAAACCTTCGAAGGTATATAATTCCTTAACTCTCATTTTTGAGATAGATCCATCGTTTTTTACTAAACTTACTGGCTGACCTTCTTTAACCAAACCTCTATGGATTTTACCAACTGCAATTCTACCTAAAAAACTACTGTAGTCCAATGAAGTAATTTGCATTTGTAAAGTACCTTCATTATTGATTGGTGCAGGAACATAATCCAAGATACAATCTAACAATGGAGATATTGTATCGGTAGGTTGTTTATAATCAGTACTCATCCAACCTTGTTTACTACTTCCGTAGATAGTTGGGAAATTCAATTGTTGTTCATTTGCTTCTAGATTAAAGAATAAATCAAAAACCATTTCATGAACTTCATCAGGTCTACAATTATCTTTGTCAACTTTATTAACTAACAATATAGGTTTTAAACCTAATTGAAGTGCTTTTTGCAATACAAATCGTGTTTGTGGCATTGGCCCTTCAAAAGCATCTACTAATAAAACAACTCCATCGGCCATTTTTAGAACACGTTCAACCTCTCCTCCAAAATCAGCGTGACCTGGAGTATCAATGATGTTAATTTTAATTCCTTTATATTGTACTGAAACGTTTTTAGAAAAAATTGTGATACCACGTTCTCTTTCTAAATCATTATTATCTAATATTAATTCACCTGATTCTTCATTGTCTCTAAATAGTTTACAGTGAAATAAAATTTTGTCTACCAAAGTTGTTTTGCCGTGGTCAACGTGGGCAATTATGGCGATGTTACGAATGGCTTGTTGCATGAATGTGCTTATTTTTAAGAAGTTTGCAAAGGTACATATTTTTATTGCTAAAACCTTGTTATTATAAAATGTTAACACAAAAAAAATCCCGATTACTAGTAATCGGGATTTTAAATAATTTATTTAGTTGATTAATACTGCCATAAATCATGTTCAAAAATGAATAAATCATTTTTAATTTCATCTGACTTCAGTAGCGATGCTTCACCATTATCTGCATACTCTTGGAATTGATTAATGAAATTATCAAACACATTTGATTCATAAACAATATAACTATCAAAGATTCTCATTTGGAAAAAATCATCATAACTTAAACGCGCAGCGTCATTATAACGATTGAACATCTCTAAGTTTGCTAATTGATAACGAATTTCATCCATTTTAATCCAACATAATGGTTGGTCATTAACTGTTAATCCAGCGTAAGTAGGAGCAAAAATAGGGGCTAATGCAATAATTCTTGGTTTAAATACTGAATGTTTATAATCAAAAACCCAATCTTCCATTACCCAATATTTATGGATATCTTCCCATTTGTATGAGATTGTAATAATAGAATCATAACCTATTTCTGGATCATCTGGATCGGTTTGAATAAACAATGATGTTTCACTACCTCCTCTTTTAACAAAGTCTTCAGGTGTATAAAAAGACTGTAATGAATCATTTCTATAGGCAATTATATTTCCTTTACCTAGTTCTGTATATAAATAACGATTGAGTGGGTTTCTAGGCCATTCTAATTGTTTATTCATTTTTTGGCGACCGTCGATACATCTTACTACTCTTCGAGAGAATTTTACATCAGCTTCTCTAAGAGGTGGATAAGCGATTACAGGACGTTCTCTTACTGCCACTTTTACATAACTAGTGTGTTCACCACTTGTAATAAAGTCGGTATAATCTACTTGTGCACTTAACGATGAAACGAGTAAAAGTGAAAATATAAAAGCTATCTTTTTCATATTATTTATTATTGTATTGTAAAGGTTAATGGATTCAATAATCTTTCACCAGATGGACCTTTAGCATAAATTCCATCAACCAAGATTATATCTCCTTTTTTTGCTTGTGATGCAAAGTTTTTAATAGGAGCTGGATTATTTCCAACACCATTTGCTTCTTTGACACCATCTTTTTTAGAAACTAGTAATACTCTGTATTTAGAAACTGAGAATTTAACACCATCAAAAACAAATCCAAGTAATGCTGCATTTAAAAATGATTGACCTTGAATAACTTCTTTAGGATAAGAACCTGAAATTAAACTTCCTAATTGAGCTTCTGGTTTTGGAACTTGTTTGATACGGAAAGGTGTAGCACCCATATTTTTCTTTGTACCGTCAGGCATTGTTGCAGTTACTGAAATTGAAGTTTCTTTTGATCCTGCACCAACTTTTGCAATATATTTACCTTCACCTGTTTTAGTTAATGTTAATCCAGGACCTGCACTTACAGAAGTATTTGAAGCGGTTACACCTGGAACCGAAATAGACATTGGATTGTCTAAGCCAATATATAAAACGTTCATTGCATCAGCAGAAACTGTAGCAAACGGTTTGTAAACAGTGTATTCTAAAGGAGGTGCTTCTAACCACACTTCATTTCCATCAACGTCAACTGATTGAATTTTTGCAGTTAACTTTTGAGCACCAATAGAGTTTACACCCATGCTGATTATACCTAATCCATTTTCAACTTTAATTGGATTACCATTTACCATCATATTTGCTTGAGTTGTATTGTCGTATGCGGCTAGAGCTACTTTCGCTTTCAATGTTCCTCCTTGTACGATGTTAGTTCCACCTTCAGGTAAAATTAAAGCCATTTGAGCATTAAATTTAATTGTAGTAGCCTCAATTCTAGATGCTAAGAATGTTAATATTTCAGACTCAAGGGATTTACAATCATTTTGAGTTTTAGTTAACAAAGTTACAACACCTGCTAAAGGCGCATGTTCTAAATATGACGAAACCCATGTTTTCTTGGCTAAACCATCGGATTTAGGGTCATCTGCTCTTAATTGAGTTGTTTTTTGAATTGAATTTACAAATTCTTTACCATCTTTAACATCCATTACAACCTTTAATAGTTGCTCTCTTGTTTCATTGATTTTATTTTGAAGTTTGATACCATTATTTCCACCTTTAGGAATGAAATAATTAGCATGTTTCTCCATATTATCTGGCATTTGCAACTCAGTTTGATCTTTAGTAATACCTAATTTTTTCTCTTCGTCTGAAGGTTCTTTTCTACCACCAGCTTGAGTCGTTATATCAGTTTTAATTTTTGAGATATAATCGTTTAAATCTTTTGATATTTTTTGAACTTCTAAGGCTTTTTTATAGAAAGGTTCCGTTTTGGTTCTTTTCTTATCATCAGCCATATTTTCTTCAAAACCTTTCATTGTTTGATTGTTTTTATCATCCACATTTCTATTTGCATTTGTGAAAGACATATCAAACATATGAAACGCTTTTAAGATATCTTTAGATACGTTTAAGGCTAGTAATGCTATCAACACGAGGTACATCATGTTGATCATTTTCTGCCTTGGGGATAATTTACCACTTGCCATAATTAGTTATTTTTATTAAATGGTTAAAAATTATTTACTTGCTGCACCACCCATAGCACTTAACATGTTTCCATAAACATTGTTTAAATTGCCTAAGTTTTTATTCAATTTGCTGATGTTATCTTTAAATTCAGCTGAATCATTCGCTGTTGCACTTAAAGTACTAACCATAGATGTTAATCCACCTGCAAATGAAGCCATTGATGAACTGATTTCTGAAGAAGAAACTCCAATAGATTCTATTGCTTTTGATGCTTTAGAAATATTTGAAGTGTATTCGTTAGTGGCAACAGTTGCACTACTCAATGAAGACATTTCTTTTACATTGTCACTTAATGACTTTAAACCGGTTCCTAAACTACCAATTAATTCTGGACCTACTTTTGCTTCTTCCAACATTTTGTCTAATTGTTGAGATACGCTACCAGTAGCAGTTGTTTTAGCTTTCTTTTCTGATGGCTCGATACCAGCTAATTCTGGGTATACTAAAGTCCAATCGTACTCTGCATGAATTGGTTCAAAAACTGAAATAAAGAAAATTAAAGCTTCGGTACCCAAACCTGCAATAAGCATCGCATCCGCACCAGGCCAGTGCATAATTTTAAATAAGGCTCCGATGATTACTACTGCGGCACCCCATCCATAAACGTATGCCATTACTTTTTTAAATCCTTTACTTTCGAAAATACTGTTACTGCTCATAATTGATAAATTGTTGTTAAAATTTTAAATTGTTGTTATTTTATTTTGATTGATTTTTTACTTTCTGTCTTTGTTTGACCTACCTATGTAGTTTTGTATACATCTGAAACCGATATAGCTTTTACAAGTATCTTGATATTCATATGTTCTGCTTCCGTTTTGAATAAAGTAAGCAACATCTTTCCAACTTCCACCTTTGATTACTTTTCTTTTCATAGTCATACTTGTAGTTGCTGCAACTGGGCCGGTTTCTGGAACTGAAATTCTGTAATCTGGATTTAAATCGTGAGTAAAAATGTGAGATTGCTCACTCCAAGCATTAACAGTCCATTCAGCTACGTTACCAGCCATATTATATAAGCCATAATCATTAGGGAAATAAGAATCAACTCTTACTGGATACATACCACCATCTGCACCATAATTACCTCTTAATGGTTTAAAATTTGCTAACATACAACCTTTACTGTTTCTTGTGTAAGGACCACCCCATGGATATGGGTTACCAACTCTTCCACCCCTTGCTGCGTACTCCCATTCATACTCTGTAGGAAGTCTGAAGTCTTCGGTAATTGGCTCCTCGTTTGATTCCCAATAACTGTTTTTCCAAATTGTACGCCATACAGCAAATGCATTAGCTTGGTGCCAGTTTACACCTACTACAGGATAATCATCATATTTAACGTGATTATAATAATGACGAGCCATAGGATCATTGTAAGAATATGTAAAATCTCTTACCCAACATAAAGTATCAGGATAAACTAAAGTATTTTCATTTTTGATATACTTTTTTCTATTTTTAACTCTGTCTTCTTTGTATCTGTCTTGATTTTCAGGATCATTAGCAGCATAAACAAAATCAAACCATTGATAATCATAATTGAGTTGATTTACGTCAATTTGTTTTTTTCCTCTAAATCTTTCATCAGCTTCATAATACAATGGTTCTAATTCATCTTTATATTTATCCCATTCGATTCTTGCATCATAATCGATAAAACCTAAACCATTGTTTACATCTGGGTCTCCAGTATAATCATCTGGGAAAGGGATGAATAAACTTTCATCACCTGTCATTACTCTTTTTATTGAATCAATTACAAAGTTTACAAACTGTCTGTATTCATTGTTAGTAATCTCAGTTTCATCCATCCAAAAAGCAACTATACTAACTTGCTTGTTGGGTGTAATAAATGACTGAAATACGTCTTGATCACTTTGTCCTGTATGAAAAGTCCCTGATGGAATATAGACAGTTCCAAATGGCTGTGGGTGAAACCAAATTTGTCTATCTAATGTACCAGTCAGATCTCTTGTATCAGGAGCACAACCAATGAAAGTAAATAGTGTTAAAGCAAATGCAAATTTTAAAATTTGTTTTTTACTTTTACTGACTAGCCCTTTTTCTTGGTTTGTTAGTTTAAATTTACTGAAAACTAAATCCATTTCTTTTTTCATTTCGGTAATATATTGTTTGTGTGTGTGTGTAAAATTATGTACGTTTTGCGTTTCGTGTTGATAATATAACTAAAATATAATCTTTTTATTGTGTAATATTTAAAATTTAGTCAGATTGTCTATTCATGAATGGAGGAGTTAGAATATTAATACGAGGTCTTGGTGGTATTTTGAGTTCAAAACAATAGTTTAATTGTAGTTCATGAGTACCAGATGACACCGATAAAATTCTAGTTAGTGTTAAATCATAAGAGTAACCAACTCTTAATCCCTTTAATTTTCCTTTAAACCCAGAATAACCCAACATTACTGATAACGCATCAGATGTTGTTCTGTAAGCTAAACCTCCCCAAAGTTTTTCTTGATATTCAACTAATCCTGTTAAATCCAATTGATTTACTCCAGCTCTTTTAAATTTTGCAGATGGATGAAATTTTAAATCAGGATTTCCCATAAAATTCAAAAATGTAATCCCCCCCATTAAGTGAAAATGCATTTCTGGAGTTGAGAAAACCATTTGGTTATTATTCTGTGCAGTGTAAGTAAAAGTTGGACTGTTTAAGTTTAAAACAGATAAACCGACCCATAAATTTCTTGTTGACACTGCTGACTCTTGAGGATCAACGTAATAGGCGCCTGCTCCAAAAACTGTATTTGTAGCTTTAACATCACCTCCAGGTACTGAAGGATCGCCTGGGGCAAGAGCATATAATTGATTACCATCTAACCCTTTTTGGAGAATATTGGCTTCAAAACCAACTGAAATTGTCGCACCGGATGCTAATGGCAATCTTCCTGCTGCATCTATTTTAACATGAGTACTTTTTTCATAACCTAGTCTATCGTTTATAAAACCTATTCCAAAACCTCCATATTTTGTTACTGGCATTGAAAAAGAAAACATTTGAGTTTTTGGACCAACACTTTTCACTGGCTCCTGTGGAAGTTTTGTTGTTTTATTTGGATGAAATTCAGGAGTTCGATCTTCGTATCCTAAATATTGGTGATGCGAAAGTAACGAAAAACAATACTTATTTCCTGCTCCAACAGCCGCTGGGTTGTACAAAGTTCTGTTAAATGCATAATGCGTAGTGTAAGGATCTTGCTGAGCAAAAGCCACGTTACCGCTTATCAAAAAACAAGCTAAAACTGAGATACTATGTAATATTTTTTTCATTCGCTGGTATGAATATCAATTTACAAATATGAATTCTAATTATCATTTAAACAAATTTTTTTACACTTTATTGTTTAAAAATATATATAAACCATAAAATCAGTATTTAAATACCACTAAATTTAGAAAATTTAGTAGGTAAATACATTTATTTACCTAAATTAATAAATTTTTAAAATGAAATTAAAAACCAATTTGTTTTTAATTAATGTTAATAAGTGTTGATACGTATTCTTTTATTTAACTCTTCAACATCATGCCTAAATTTCTTATCAGTATCAATTAAATCATTAACAGTTTGACAAGCATGAATAACGGTACTATGGTCTCTATTTCCGAAGTGTGTACCTATATTTTTAAGTGAAGCTTTAGTTAAATCTTTGGCAAAATACATTGCAATTTGTCTTGCTTGAACTATTTCTCGTTTTCTAGTTTTGGATTTAACACTATCAATTGAAACATTGTAGAAATCACAAACAAGTTTTTGAATGTAATCTATGCTAATTTCTCTTGTAGCATTTTTTACAAAATTCTTCATCATTTGCTTTGCTAAATCCAAATCAATTTCTTTTCTATTGAGTGAACTTTGGGCCAATAATGAAATTAATGCACCTTCAATTTCTCTCACATTATTGTCAATATTATGGGCTATGTATTCAACAACTTCACGGTGCAAAGACAATCCGCTTTCGTAGGCTTTATTTTCCAAAATAGCAATTCTTGTCTCAAAATCTGGGACTGTTAAGTCTGCTGATAAACCCCATTTAAAACGAGACAATAAACGTTCATCTACATCCTTAATATCTTTAGGTGCTTTGTCACTTGTTAAAATAATTTGCTTACCTGATTGGTGTAAATGATTAAAAATGGTAAAAAATATTTCTTGTGTTCTTGTTTTTTGAGACAAATGGTGAATATCATCAATAATTAGAACATCTAAACTTTGGTAAAAATTTATGAAATCATTTTGGTTATTAGCTTTCACAGATTCAACAAATTGATTAACAAACCTTTCTGTTGATACGTATATTACTGTTTTGTTTTTATTAACTTGTTTGATTAAGTTACCGATAGCATGAACTAAATGGGTTTTACCTAATCCAACTCCACCAAATATCATTAGAGGATTGTAAGCAGTACCTCCAGGGTTGTGAGCAACTGCCCAACCAGCACCTCTTGCCAAACGGTTACATTCTCCTTCTATAAAATTATCAAAAGTATATTTAGAGTTTAACTGTGAATCAACCGGCACTTTTCTTAATCCAGGTATAATAAATGGGTTTTTAATATTTGATGTAACATTCAGTGGAAGATTAACTTCATTTGTTACTACTTTTTTACCACTACCTGTTGGAACATTAATGGTGTATGGACTTTGATTTGCTGAACTATTTTCAACTATAATGCTGTATTCTAATTTTGACCCAACCCCTAAAATTTGTTTTAAAGTTTTTTGGAGTAAAGAAACATAGTGTTCCTCTAACCACTCATAAAAAAACTGACTAGGAACTTGAATTGTTAGGACTTTATTTTCTAATTTAACGGGTTTAATCGGCTCAAACCAAGTTTTGTAACTTTGGGGGGTTAGGTTGTCTTTAATAATTTTTAGGCAATTCGCCCAAACAGATTCTGCGTTAAATTGTTGTCCACTCATGTTCATTATATTGTGCTGATTATTAATGTTTTATTAAATTATGTATACTTTTAAATTCAATTCTGAAATAAAGTTAAAAAATAGTTACTAAAAAAATATTTTTTCAACCTTTTGGGTTTTTTTTTTCAAAAAAAGAACTATATATTAAAAGCCAATTTTGTTTACCTAAAACAATTATTCAACACCAACCAACAACCACAAATAGCCAAATACTAACCCTTATATTCTCCAAATACAGACCTTAATGTATCTGAAACTTCACCTAATGTTGCATATGCTTCAACAGCATTTATTATATATGGCATTAGGTTTCGGTCACTTTGGGCTGCCATTTTAATCTCACTTAATAGAAACTCCACTTTTTCAGAATTTCTATGTGATTTCAAAATATTAATTTTATTAATTTGTATTTGTCTGATACTATCATCAACTCTAAAAACAGGTGTTTTATTTACATCTTCTGATGTATACTTATTAACACCTACTATTATTTTTTCATTTGATTCAATATTCTGCTGGTACAAATATGCACTTTTGGCAATTTCATTTTGCATATACCCTTGTTCGATAGCCATAACACTTCCACCCATTGCCTCTATAACTTGAATATACTCATAAGCCTTGACTTCTACTTGATTCGTCAATTCTTCAACAAAATAACTACCCCCTAACGGATCAACTGCATTGGTGGCACCACTCTCATATCCTATTATTTGTTGTGTTCTAAGAGCAATTTTGGCAGCATCTTCAGTTGGCAAACTCAATGCTTCGTCAAAACCATTAGTATGTAAACTTTGTGTTCCTCCTAGTACAGCTGAAAGGGCTTGCAACGTTACTCTTACAATATTATTTTGTGGTTGTTGAGCCGTTAATGTTGATCCACCTGTTTGAGTATGGAAACGAAGCATTTGGGCTTGCGGATCGGTTGCGCCTAAGTCTTTTGTAATTTTAGCCCACATTCTTCTAGCTGCTCTAAATTTTGCAACCTCTTCAAACAAGTCATTGTGAGCATTAAAGAAAAATGAGAGTCTTTTTGCGAATACATTTATATCCAATCCTTTACTTTGAGCTGCTTTAACATATGCAATCCCGTTTGCTAATGTAAATGCAAGCTCTTGAACTGCTGTACTTCCGGCTTCTCGAATATGATAACCCGATATAGAAATTGTATTCCATCTAGGCACTTCTTTACTACAATATTCAAAAATATCAGTTATCAAACGCATGCTTTGTTGAGGCGGGTATATATATGTACCTCTTGCTGCATATTCTTTTAATATGTCATTTTGAATAGTTCCTGAAATTTTCTTCAAATCAGCCCCCTGTTTTTTTGCTAATGCAATATACATTGCCAACAAAATTGAGGCAGTTGAATTGATTGTCATACTTGTAGTGATATCCTCAAGTTTTATTCCATCAAACAAAATTTCCATATCTTTAAGAGAGTCAATAGCAACACCAACCTTCCCTACTTCACCTTCTGAAAACTCGTGACTACTATCATACCCAATTTGTGTTGGCAAGTCAAAAGCAACAGAAAGGCCCATTGTACCTTGCTTTAACAAGTAATGATACCTTTTATTGGATTCTTCTGCAGTAGAAAATCCAGCATATTGTCTCATTGTCCATAAACGACCTCTATACATATCCTCTCTAATTCCTCTAGTGAAAGGAAATTCTCCAGGTGATTCTTGCAAATTAATTGGATCTTTATAAACCTTATGGATTTCTATTTGACTGTCGTTAACTATTTTTTTTTCTTCGGACATCCTCTTTAATTTAAAAATATAAATTTATTTCAGCTTTTAAAAAGTCAATAGCTTTTTGTGTAGGGATATTATTTTCAGCTATCATCCTATCTACTATTGCTTTTGACAAATCAACCCCAGTTGCGTCATTATCCAATCTTTCAGAGGTTGAATGTATCAATTGAATTACTTCTTCTTTTACTACTTTAATAATTTTCCAAGCTTGGTTACTTATGTAAATTTGTTGAGATAAATTATGATTATATTCTTGATAAACGGACGATTCCATTAGATGTCTCAATCCTTTGGCAGAACTCGTTCCATCATTGTAATTGTTTATTAAATTTTGCGGACTTATCCTTTCAAGAAATAAAATCATTCTTTCATATGCTTGCAACTTCAATGGCGTTAAGGTACTTGCATTTTGTTTTCTAATTTCCAATTCCAAGCGACTTGTGTGATCTTCCATTACTTTATTTACAATAACATAGGTTATAGCCAAAACAACAAGTGAAGGGATAACAAATTTTAGAATTTCTAATACGGCTGATAATAGTGGGTCCATGAGTAAGGAATGCAAAATTAATAAACAATATTGTGTTTGGCGCTATTTTTTAATCTTTTTTTTATTCTATTGATAGAATAATTAAAGTATATATATAAATAAATCAAAATGCTTGATTAATTTTGAAATCACTTTTGAACACTTTACAAAACATAAGCAACGCTTTAGAGTCTATTAAAGCCAATACTTTAAGAACGGTAATTACTTGCTTAATAATAACGATAGGAATTGCGGCCCTTGTTGGCATGCTTACTGCTGTTGATGGGATTGAGAATGGTCTTTCTTCAACATTCGAAAAAATGGGAAGTAACGTTTTTAACATAAGAAACAGGGATGGCGTTGTTTCGCGAAGAAGTCAAGATTACAATATACCTGAATACAAATCAATAACTTATTCAGAGGCAATAACTTTCAAAAACACATTTTCGGTGTCCTCTAAAACATCATTAAGTTATTTTATTAGTGGCGTAGCAGTTGTTTCAAATGAAAAGAAAAAAACCAATCCAAATGTTAGGATTTTAGCAGTTGACGAGAATTATCTTCAAAATGGAGCTTATACTCTAAAGTATGGAAGAAATTTCAACTCAAATGAAGGCATCTATTCTTCACAAAACATAATTATAGGTAAAGATGTTGCTATGACATTATTTAACAAAGAAAATGTTATTGGAAAAAAAATAATGATTGGCGAAGCATCCTATACAGTCATAGGTATTTTAAAAAGCAAAGGAAACACAATGGGAATGGGCGGAGAAGATAGAATTATTTTTTTAGGCTTAGGTGATGCATTATCCAAATTTGTTAACAACAATAACTCTTTTATTATTACGGTTGGAATAAACGATATCAAGCAATATAACTTAGGCTTTTATGAAGCTGAAGGTTTAATGAGAAAAATTAGGAAAATAAAAATTGGAGAACCTAATAACTTTAGTCTTTCTAAGAACGAATCAGTTACAGAAAAACTTACCGATAATTTAAAAACCTTAAAAATTGCGGCCACATTTATTGCTTTATTTACATTAGTAGGCGCTGCTATAGGATTAATGAATATAATGTTGGTTAGTGTTACAGAGAGGACAAGAGAAATTGGAACTAGAAAAGCGTTGGGTGCTACCCCAAAAATCATAAGACAGCAATTTTTAACTGAAGCTGCCGTTATTTGTCAAATTGGTGGCATTGGTGGCATTATATTGGGAATCATTTTAGGGAATCTAGTATCATTGGTTATGAAAACTGGATTTATTATACCATGGAATTGGATGATTTTATCCTTAATCATTTGTTTTGTAGTAGGAATTCTTGCTGGATACTATCCTGCTAGCAAAGCATCAAAATTAGACCCTATTGAGGCATTACGTCACGAATAAATACTACCAAATCCAATCATTTTATTTCGATTTCTTTTTTAATTCTTGTTTTTTTAGCAACTTGCAACACAAATGAAACGTATACATATTATAGCTTGTGGCGGAGCAGTCATGCACAACATCGCTATTGCTTTACATTTAATGGGGAATAAAGTAACAGGCAGTGATGATGAAATATTTGAACCTGCTCTTTCGAGGCTAAAAAAACACAATTTACTACCTCAAAACAATGGCTGGAATGATGAAGTTATTGACTCTACTATTGATTTTATTATACTTGGGATGCATGCAAAAAAAAACAATCCTGAATTATTAAAAGCACAATCATTAAATATTAAAATTTATAGTTTTCCTGAATATGTATACCTGCACGCCGTTGATAAAAAAAGGATTGTTATTGGAGGAAGTCATGGAAAAACAACCACTACTGCAATGGTAATGCATGTTCTCAAAAAACTAAATATTGATTTTGATTACCTTGTTGGTTCTCAATTAGAAGGATTTGAAACAATGGTAAAATTTAGTGATGCACCAATTATGATTATTGAAGGTGACGAATACTTAACTTCTGCACTAGACCCAATCCCAAAATTCTTAAAATACCACCCTCACATAGCTTTAATCACAGGCATTTCTTGGGACCACATTAACGTATTCCCAACTTTTGATAACTACTTGAAACAATTTCAGTTATTTGTTAATAGTATAGACAAAAATGGAACAATTATCTATTTCAAACAAGATGATGCATTGAGTGAAATATGCGAAAAAAGCACTTTGGAAAAAATCCCTTACAACACACCTCATTATCATATAAGAAACGGACAAACAATAATAAGTAAGCAGAATAAACATACTTTAAATATTTTTGGAGAACATAATATTCAGAATGCAGAAGGTGCTTGTAAAATTTGTTTAAAACTAGGTATTAGCGAATTTGATTTTTATGAATCCTTAAAAGATTTTAAAGGTACTGCCAAGCGACTAGAAAAAATTAAAGACACAAAAAACCTAGTAATAATAAGGGATTTTGCTCATTCTCCTAGTAAATTAAAAGCAAGCATGAATGCAGTCAGGAATCAATATCCAGAACACTCTTTAATTGCTATTTATGAATTACACACATACAGTAGTTTGAATAAAAACTTTCTACCTGAATACTTTAACTCAATGATAGATGGGAATATTAATTATATATATTACAATCCTAAAGTTATTGAACATAAAAATTTAGATCCAATAAATTCTGAAGAAATTGAGTTTAATTTTGGCCAAAATATTGAAGCGATAAATGATATTGAAATTTTAAAAAGTAAAATAAAAAATTCCTTAAGCAACGTTTCGCAAAAACCTTGTGTCTTACTAATTATGAGTTCGGGGAACTTTGATAATGCTCAATTATTGAACGAATGAAAATATTGGATATTTGAAAAAAAATCAATACTTTCGTGGTTTAACATTTACAATAACAATTAAAAAAGAATCAATACAAATAAAATGAATAGACTTTTACTTACTTTTATTCTCATAATTAGTTCTACAATCGTTTTAAAAGCGCAGAATATTACAATTGATTTTACGCCTAAAAACATTTGTCCTGGTTCAAATATTAGAATTACATTTATTAAAAATGGCATTTATTTTAACCCAGGCAATACTTTTAACATCATAATGTCTAACTCAAGTGGCTCATTTACATCTCCTACAATTTTAGGTACAGTTAATGACACCACAATTTCTGCAATCAATGGAGAAATCCCCAAGTTATCTCCGCCTGGAAGTGGATATAGAATAAGAATAACTTCTAGCAGTCCTTCCAGAACATATACATCAACTGCTACACTTAATGTTTATCCTCGACCAACTGCATCCTATACTTTTTTAAATGATAGCCAATGCTACAAATGGCACAATTATAGATTTACTTCTAATTCGACCATTCCAAGCGGAAGTATTAATACTTTTATTTGGAATTGGAAAGATGGAATTTCAGACACCACTTCAAACAACATAATAAATCATAAATTCAAAAACTTCCTTTTTTATTATTACCCTAAACTTACTGTAATAAGTAACTTTGGTTGCACTGATTCATTTTCTAAACAAGTTAACTTAAAAGAAAATCCTAGAGTTTTAACAGAATTTAACGATACTATACAATGCTACAAAGGTAACTTTTTTACCATCAAATCTGTTTCTGAAGTTTACCTTGGCTCTATAACTTTTAAAAGTTGGAAAGTAGGTAATACTGGACCAAGTTATACAAATATTGATTCTTTTACCCATTCATTTAACTCCAATGGTGCGTATCCCATTAGACAAATTAATCATCATTCTAATGGTTGCAAAGACACAAGTATTTTAGCGTGCTTAGTAAATGAACATCCTAATGCAATTATTTCTACCAATGATACTGACCAATGTTTAACAGGAAATTATTTTAAATTTGAATCTCAATCAACCATTAATAATGGATTACCTTTACTTAATTATTGGACTTTAGACAATAATGACAATAGGAATGTACAGGACTCTGCTCACAAATCTTATTCAACAGCAATTGACAAAACAATTCGATTAATTACCATGAGTGATGATGGTCAAGATGGTTGTTCTGACACAGCGTTTCAGGTTGTTTTAATTAACCCAATGCCATTAAGCAACATACAAAATATTGATGTAACAAAATGTTTTAAAGACAATTTATTTAGATTTAAATCAACTTCAACAATCACTAGAGGTACTATTCGTAATAATTGGAATTTTGGAGATTTAAGTACTGCGTCAAATATAGATTCTGTTAGTCATAGATACAGCAATGATGGCAACTATACTGTTAGTATATATAGTACTTCAAATAAAGGTTGCATTGATACTGCAACTACAAATATTATTGTAAAACCTACACCTATTCCATCATTCACAATAAATCAAGATACAATATGTTTTAAATATCACGAATTAAAAGCATATTCAAACTCTTCAATTTCAAGCGGGACATACACTCGTCAATGGTTTTTAAGCGATGGAATGGATTATCTTGGCGTTGATAGTATTAAACATAGTTTTAACACTCATGGCAAATATCAATTATTATTAGTTTTAAATTCCAACCAAAATTGTAGAGATACATTCAGTGATTCTGTAGTAATACTTCCAATGCCTACTGCTTCCTTTAACATTAACAATACAGACCAATGTTTTAGAGGCAATTCATTTTCATTCAATGATTTGTCTACTTTCAGCTTAGGAAATATCACTAGTAATTTTTGGATTTTTGGCGATGGAAATACACAAGGAAATGCGGCAAACACAAATCATATTTACAATACAGAAGATGCATTTAATTCAGCTCTTATAGTATATGCAGATAACGGTTGTTTTGACACTAGTTTTCAAAGAGTAAAAGTATATCCACATCCAAGTTCTGATTTCTTAATTTTAACGAATGGACAATGTATCAACAACAATAATTTCGAATTTAGATCTAACACATTTATAACAGAGGGTGGATTTAGCAATAATTGGAATTTTGGTGATGGAGGCACATCAACGAATCTAAGTCCATATAAAAAATTCAACAAAGACACCACATATAATGTCAGACTTATTTCATACAGTGATATAGGATGTACAGATACTATAATAAAATCTGTCACCATTCATCCAAAAGCAAAAACAGACTTTACTATAAACAACAATACCCAATGTTTAGCTGGGAACAAATTTGTTTTCAATTCATCAACCACAATTAAATCTGGAACCTACACATTAAATTGGCAATTTGGCAATGGTAATATCTCGGGCAACAATTCAACTGTTCAACAAACATATTTACAATCACAGTTCTATAATGTTCGTTTATTTAGCACTACAAATAATGGTTGCTTAGATACAGTAACACGACAAGTAAGGACTTTAGCAATGCCATTGGCTGATTTTCAATTCAATACCGATAAATTCTGTTTACAAGGCAACGATTTTCAATTTAATCAAATAAGCACTAACCCAGGCGGTTTGTCAATGAACCATAGTTGGTACTATGGCAATGGAGATAGTTTAATTAATAGCACTACTGGACAAGTTAGTTACTTAACACCTGGAACATATCCTGTTTCTTTAGTCTCTAGCACTAATTTAGGTAATTGCAAAGATACAAGTGTTAAAAGTTTCACAGTTCATCCAATGCCTGATGCTAACATTCAAGTTATTGATAATGAACAGTGTTTCAAAAATAATAGTTTTGAATTTACGTCTATTTCAACAGTAAGTACAGGTTCAATAGCATCTACAAATTGGAAATTTGGAGATAATACAACTTCGACCCTACCCAACCCAATTAAATCTTATTTTAGATCAGATTCATTTAGAGTTTCACTAATTGTTTTATCTGATTTTGGCTGTTTAGATTCAACCTTTACAAAAGTATATGTCAACGCAATGCCGGTAGCTAATTTCGATATAAACCCTAAAATTAGTTGTTTTAAAAACAACTCTATTAGAATTATAAATCGTTCTTCAATTAGTAGAGGTAATATTTCTGAGCATAAGTTTTATTATGGAAATGGTGATTCTACTAATATTCAAAATCCTCCAAACTATAATTATCCTTCAAGTGGTGATTATCAAATTTTACATAAAGTTACTTCAGATAAAGGCTGTGAAGACACAATAAGTCGATTTTTATCTATCAGACCAAATCCAGTTTTAGACTTCACTGTTGACCCTGTATGTTTAAAAGATTCAAGTGTATTTATAAACAATTCTTCAATTGCTAGTGGCAATATTGTAAGTTGGAAATGGTTTTTTGGAAATGGAAGGACATCAAGTTTGTTTCAACCAAAATACAAGTATAGGGATACTGGTTCTTATGACATCAGACTTGTAGCAATAACCGACCAAGGGTGTATCGACACTCTATTTATAACTGATGCTGCATTGGTTTATCCTAATCCTAAAGCGAATTTCACTTATGATAAAATTCGTTCTTGGGAAAATGAGGTTGATATAAGGTACCGTGATTTATCTACAGATGCAGTCGTTTGGAATTGGAGTTTTGCAAGTATGGGAACATCTACAGAACAGAATCCTACATTATTTTACAATGATACATTGACTCAATTAACTCGTTTAGTTGTGTCAAACATTTATAATTGTAAAGATACAAGTACACAAAGAATATTCATTTTACCCGATGTTATTTATTACATCCCAACCGCTTTTTCACCAAATGATGATAATATTAATGAAACCTTTAAACCAATTGGACTTGCTTATGCATTAGAATATAAATTTATTGTATTTAATCGATGGGGTGAAAAAATGTTTGAAACAAATAATCCCAAAAATGGATGGAATGGAAAATTCAATGACAAAGTGGTTGAACAAGGCTTATATTTTTTCAGGATGGAATTTATTGGTGCAAATGAATTGAGATATGAGGAAAAGGGTAATATTATGATTTTGTATTAATTGAAGTATTTAGGATTAATATTTATCTACGTTAACACCCAATTTGATATCATAGGTCAATCAAATCCAACAAGATTAATCCCAATTCTAAAACTATGGGCAAAAGGCAATTCTGACAGCATTTATTATTTTAACCCCAAACTGCATTCTCATATAGTTACGCCTATGTTTGATGCATACCAAGTAAAACGAGCAAGGGAATTTTGGTACAATAAAAATATGAATTCGTTCAATGATGGAACAAGTAATTGGCAAAGTGTTACAAATTTTTTAGGAAAATTCGAAACATTAATTGGTATTTACAGAGCTAAATTTGATGACATTGAGCAAACTATTGGAGGATACACTATTCATATATTTCCACAAAATAAAGATTCAATAAAATTTGTATTATTTGACATCAAATCACGATGGTCTCTTTTTTTTCATTTACCAATTATCAAGAACAAGCCTTTTAATTCTATTCATCCAAAAAGAATGCAAAATATGATATGGAGAATGGAGTGGACAGAACCTGTTAAAACAGAATTATTTTATCAAAGACAAATGAATATTCGATTTAAAAGTCGACAATACTCAGGTTATTTATTTTAAATTTATGAAACAAGTTATTTCAATATTATTATTAGTTTTTTCGCATCAATTAAATGCACAAGAAGGCATTGATTTAGTTTCTTTAGGAAATAAAGAAATGAACGACAGAAACTACGTAAAAGCCGATTATTACTATTCATTAGCGCTAACGAAAGAACCTCAAAACTGGAATTTATATACCCTATTGGGTTTTTCTAAATACAAACAACAAAAGTATCAAGAGGCAGACTCTTTGTTTGGCATAACTATTCAAAACGATAGTAATTCCTCACGAGCGCATTGGAACAGAGGATTAAATTATATCAAACTAAAAAAAGACAGCTTGTGTATAAAGCACTATAAAAAATTCATACAATTAGAGCGCTACAACCGACCTTCGGGACTAATTGATGCATACAAACAAGTGGGATTAGCTTATGAGAGAATTTTGCGTAAAAAAGGATTAACAACCTTACAAATTGACGATATGATATTCCACTTATCTCAAATTGAGTTAATGGATCCTTATTTACCTGATGTACCACTTATTAATAACTTTATAGAGAAGGTTAAACGTTTAAGACCTAAATCCCAAATAGGATTATGGATTTTATCAGAATAAAAAAAGCCGATTTTTAAATCGGCTTTTTTGTTATCAATTAATGTTAAATTATCTTTCTCCTCTGTTTACAAATGCTCTTGGCGCTTGACCTGTATAAATTTGTCTTGGTCTACCAATTGGTTGATTTTCGTTTATCATTTCTTGCCATTGAGAAATCCAACCTGGAAGTCTTCCTAATGCGAATAATGCAGTAAACATTTCAGTAGGGAATCCTATAGAACGGTATATTATTCCAGAATAGAAATCCACGTTAGGGTATAATTTTCTTTCCACGAAATATGGGTCAGTCAAAGCTGCTTCTTCTAACTTCTTAGCAATTTCCAATACAGGGTCATTGATCCCTAATTTATTTAAAACATCATCACATGCTTTTTTAATAATTTTGGCTCTTGGATCAAAGTTTTTATATACTCTATGGCCAAATCCCATCAATCTGAATGGATCATTTTTATCTTTTGCTTTATCAACCCATTTTTGGACATTTCCGCCATCCATTTTTATGGCTTCTAACATTTCTAAAACTTCTTGATTTGCTCCTCCATGCAATGGCCCCCATAAAGCAGCAACACCTGCAGCTGTAGTTGCATATAAGTTAGCTTGAGAAGATCCTACTAATCTTACAGTACTTGCTGAACAATTTTGTTCGTGGTCAGCATGAAGAATTAATAATTTGTTCATTGCATCAACAACAACAGGATCAGGTGTATATTCTGGATCGCTTACATGTTTGAATGTCATTGTAAGAAAATTACTTACATAGTCTAAATTATTATTGGGGTATACAACAGGATGTCCAATACTTTTTTTATAGATCATTGCACATATGGTTGGCATTTTTGCTAATAATCTTAACATTGTTCTGTTTTTAGATTCTTGACTTCTGTTTGGGTCTAAAGCTTTAGGATAATAAGCT
>JBILJV010000103.1:0-5048 GCA_044377005.1 Bacteroidia bacterium | reverse complement strand
GTTATCAATCAACAACAGTTTGTTATTGATGCTAAAACCATGGGTGGAGCAGGTGTGTATACGCTTTATATCACCGATGCCAACAATAAGGTTATAGGTGTAAAGAAAATCGTTTTACAATAAAAAATATGAAAAAAATAATACTAAGCATGTTCCTTTTGGGAACTTTATTAAATGCTAATGCACAAGTGCCAAGTTATGTGCCGAGCAATGGTTTAGTCGGTTGGTATCCTTTTAATGGTAATGCGAATGATGAGAGCTCAAATAGTTATCATGGAACAGTTAGTGGAGCTTCTTTAACTTCAGATAGACAAGGAAATTCAAACTCTGCATATAGCTTTAATGGAAATTCTGATTTCATTTTTTGCAATTTACCGACCACAGTAAATGCATCAAATGGAATTACATTAACTGGGTGGACTAATAGTATTAGTTATAATTATCGTGACCCACAGGTGATTGTTTTTTTCTTAGATGCTTCAAATACTGGTTATAGTATCGGTTATGGAAATGCAAATGGGACTAATGGATATTTATCTGGTCTATGTGGATATGCTGGAGTTGGAGCTAGCATGCAAGTTACCCCATCCACATCACCTTCATCAAACAATTGGTATCATGTTGCTATGACTTGCGATTATAATACAAGTACATCAAATTTATTTATTAATGGTGTTTTACTAGCACAGTCAGCAAATAATCTAATAGCTGCTAGCCTAAATAAAATATTAATTGGGAAAGCTTACAATTCTTTTTGGTACCAAAACGGCAAACTAGATGATATTGGAATTTGGAACCGAGCATTAACTGCTACAGAAATAAATGATTTATATATTGGTTGCCAATTAAATATAGCGACCGAACCAACTAGTCAATCTTCAAACATCAACGGTCAAGCTCAATTTACAGCTTTAGCTAGTGATACATCATCATCTTACCAATGGCAATCAAATGCATCTAATATGGATTGGGCAAATGTGCCATCAAATTCTTCCTATTCAGATGTTACCACTAAGAAGTTAACAGTAAATAACATTCAGTTAAATAACCACAAACAACTCTTCAGAGTAATAGCCACTAAAAACACTTGTAAAGACACCTCAGTTGTAGCAATGTTATCAGTCAACGATACCTGTATTACAAGCACAACAGATACCCTTTATATAAAAGTTAATACAAGTAGTTTAAACAATCCTATTTACAATACGGTAAAGGTTTATCCCAACCCAAGTAGCACTCAAGTCATTATCGATAATGGAAACTACAGCACAATGGGTTCTTATACGGCAAAAATCGTTAATACCGCTGGTCAACAGGTGTTCCAATCGGTTATCAATCAACAACAGTTTGTTATTGATGCTAAAACCATGGGTGGAGCAGGTGTGTATACGCTTTATATCACCGATGCCAACAATAAGGTTATAGGTGTAAAGAAAATCGTTTTACAATAAAAAACATGAAAAATATATTACTCAGTATGTTCCTTTTGGGAACTTTATTAAGTGCTAATGCACAAGTGCCAAGTTATGTGCCGAGCAATGGTTTAGTTGGTTGGTGGCCATTTTCGGGAAATGCAAATGATGAAAGTGGTAATGGGAATAATGGAACTGTTAATGGAACTACCTTAACTATAGATAGATTTGGAAAATCAAGTTCTGCTTATAATTTTGATGGTGTTTCAAATTACATTGATGTTCCCTCATCTTCAACCATAGAAAATTATCCAAATGGACAAACAATTTCTTTTTGGTTTAAAATTTCTTCTTACCCTAATGATGGGAAAGAGCACTACATTATAAGTAAGACATCTTCAAATGGACAAGGGAGTTCTTATTTTCAAATATTTCTATCTAATTATACTTCTGTTAATACATTGAATTATAGATATGGAGTCTCAGCTAATCAATCATCGCAGGGAAGTAATATTCCATTTGCTCAAATACAACTTAACACTTGGTATAACATATGTTTTACAACAGATTTGACATCAACAAAAACATATTTAAATGGTGTTTTATTTATGACTTACAATCAATATTCATCGATAGGTTCAAATTCAGCAAATCTTTCTTTTGGAAAACCTTGGTCAACTAGTTCTAGTTATAATTACTTCAATGGTCAACTTGATGATATTGGATTTTGGAATCGAGAGTTAACTCAGAAAGAAATATCTCTTTTGTATGATGATTGCAAATTATCAATATCCAATGACCCAATTAATATATCTTCAAGTATCAATGCCCAAGCTCAATTTACAGCTTTAGCAAGTGATACAACTGCTTCTTACCAATGGCAGTCTAATCCATCTAATGTTGGTTGGGTTAATTTACCATCCAATTCAGTATACTCAGGTGTTACCACTAAGAAGTTAACAGTAAATAACATTCAGTTAAATAACCACAAACAACTCTTCAGAGTAATAGCCACCAAAAACACTTGTAAAGACACTTCAGTGGCAGCAATGTTAACGGTTAATGATACCTGTATTACAAGCACCACTGATACCCTTTATATTAAAGTTAATACAAGTAGCTTAAACAATCCTATTTACAATACGGTAAAGGTTTATCCCAACCCAAGTAGCACTCAAGTCATTATTGATAATGGGAACTTCAGCACAATGGGTTCTTATACTGCAAAAATTATAAATTCAATTGGTCAAGAGGTGTTCCAATCTGTTATCAATCAACGACAGTTTGTAATTGATGCCAATACAATGGGTGGAGCAGGTGTTTATACTCTTTATATCACCGATGCAAACAACAAGGTGGTTGGTGTTAAGAAAATCGTTTTACAATAACACTTAACTTATTCAGATTATTGAAAGCTTGCACCTAAAAAGTGTAAGCTTTTTTTTGTGCGTAATTTGGATTTACCCTCAATTGTAAATACAAGCACTCTTATTTGCTTAAATATCTATTGTTTACAAGGGTTTAAAAAGGCTTTAAAAGAAAAAATCCACTCGGACATGAGTGGATTTTTGTTTGGCTCCCCTAATTGACCCTAAATACAACCCTCAACCCCTTATAGATTACATAATCCTTTATAAAACAAATAGATAATGATTTTAAAGAGTGTTTAGTTTGCTGGACAGGGGAAATATTTCTTGGCTAAGAATATGGTGATTCTTAATATAAAGATGCTTCAAGGTAAGCTTTCGTTGATTCAATAAAGTCCTCTTTACTTGAGAATTCTTCAGGCCAAAATTGTGAAACCAAATGATACGAAATTTCAGTAATATCAGCATTTGAAACTATCAAAGTATCTATGAACCATTTCTTTTCTCCAAATGTATTATCATCCTCAAAAGCTGGTTTGTTTTCAAGAAGTTTTAGGGGTGTATTGTAATCCATATCAAGACAATACTGGTAAACAATTTCCCATGCCTCCATTTCAATAGAATCAGAGTCTTTAATGTCTTCCAATTCGTCACCAGTTGACCTATGCTGCTCTGCTAATTGTGTTAATTTGATGTAAAGCTCAAGATGTTCCATAATCACTTTTACTTATTTAATAGTGTTATTCAAAATAAATCATTTTATTTGAATTCCTTAAATTTATATATTTATTAAATATGAACAGAGAACAAATTGTAAAAGCATTAGACAAACAAAAAAGTGAATTTGAATCACCTTGTTTTGTGAAAATGGCCATGAAGGGTGGAATTGAGAACTATGTTAGGGATTGTCTTTTTGATGAATTATACAAAGAAAATAAGAATATTGAAACTGAGTATAGTTTTAAACCTAAAGGAGAAAAGATTAACCGAGTGGATATAATAGCTTGGAAGGAAAAGAAGAGCGAAACAGTTGATTACATCATAGAGTTAGGCACAAATGGAACATGGCAACCTTCAAATTATGGGAGTAACCACGCTTATAAAGACCAAAAAAGAGCTAAAGATTATGTTAAGCAAGATTTTGATTCTTTCACCGTTACTACTATCATTGATATTTTAGAAGTTCCTGTGCAATATGAGCATTGGTTAAGGAAAAGTTATAAGAATCCAATTTTAAACCGAATCCAAAACAAAGAAGTAAACACTATTAATGAATGGGATAAAGCCTTCCATGCTATAGATAACAATTACCAATCTATTGTGGCGAAAGGCAATTGGAATGGGGTGCGCATATCTGTAAAATTCTATATCTGTCAATTTAAATAATTTTGATTTAAATAAATAAATCGTTTTACAATAGCCCTTAACTTATTCAGATAAATGAAAGGTTGCACTTAATCGGTGCAACCTTTTTTTGTGAGGTGAAATTTTCGAATGAAAATTCACATGACATGATTTAGAGTGAATGTGAAGGTGAAAATGAGAGTGAATAAAAAAAGCCGCAGGACTTGCGGCTTTTTGATGCTCCCCAAACGGGGCTATTCTCGAACCAATTTTGGAATGAATTGAGGGATTATTCGATATGTTTACCTAATTAATGAACCACCCAATTATTGAAATGGCTATTTGTATTTCATTGTTTTTCTTCCTTGTGTTGTTTCATTGTAATAGTTAGCTAAAAAACCTTCTGCAATTTGAGAAACTGTTCCATGGTTTGAATTCCATGAATGATATACTTCTTCTGCCCATTTTATAATAAGTTGAGCACATTCTTCTGCTGTTGTTACCTTGGTCAAATCTTTTGCAGTAATTTTTCCTCTATTCAATGATGCTGGGGCTTTAAGAAACTCATTTGGTTTGTTTGATTTATATTTATTTAAGTAGTCACTGAGAAGGGGTGATTTGTTGTAGTCCCATGTTTGCTTTTTTTCAAGTATTAAATGTAACCTTGTCAAATGAAAATGATTGCTCCATCGTCCATGAATTTCTGGGTGTTGCAAGGCATGAGAATCAACACTTAAAAATCTAAACAAATGATTTTTCGAATCGTTAAAATCTAAAAATGCAAGTCCATTGTTATAGTTTTCCATACATTCAAAAATCCCTCGTTGATAGTTTGCACCACAAAATTGACACTTTCCAATATCATAAAGTACTACGTCATTTTTTGCGGCTTGGTCTATGAAGTCTTGCATGATTCTTTATTATT
>JBILJV010000108.1:0-4743 GCA_044377005.1 Bacteroidia bacterium | reverse complement strand
TATTCTAGGCGGTTTAGTTAGTGAATCAGAAGTGACAGAAAAGGCTATTGTTCTTTGACTTTCAGCACCATTAAAATGTCTTCTTGATAAAGCAAACCAATTTTGCGTATAGTTTTTGAGTCGTGTAACTAAGAAATTGGTATCAGCAGTAGTGCCTATCATTTTCATTTGACCATCTATCAATTGGTGTATGCGATATAAGGCAGTCTGAGGGTTTTTGCGCCAACTAATATAAACCTGACTGTCACACGTTTTGAAAGTAATTCCGCCGGTTACATTTTTGGTAATATCAAAAGTTTGATTAGATTCATCAGTAGAGCTATTACTACCCGCAAATATTCGAATAAGTGCTTTGGAAGTACTAACGGTGTCGGGTAAATTTTGCCAAGTATATGAACGAACATTGTTGGCAATTCCAGTTGCAATATTGCTATAATTAGCGCCGCTGTCTCTTGAAAACTGAATAGTGAAAGTGCCATTTACCCCTTTGGCATCCCAACGAATAAGTTGTGATTTGGCAGCAGATGATGGGGCTTCCATGGTTTCATTCCCATTAGGATAAACGACAGAAATGCCTTTCTTTTCTTTAAGGTAAGAAACAGCAAAAGGATGTAAGCCATTAGGGATTTTTTTGCCAAAAACCCTGATAATATATCTACCCGAAGTTGGATTAAGAATGGTGACCTGTTCGATGTTATTTAAACTATCGCGTTTGCGAATCGCAAGGTTGTTAGGGGATGCTGGATTACACCACCAAGGGAGTATGGAATTGCCTGCTGAGTCGATAATAATTAAATCTAAATCATTCACTAAGATAGGATTACTACTAGGGTTTACCTCAGGGTCATTCCAAGTTAACATTACTTTTAGTTGATGTAATTGAGGACTCAAAAAAATGGTATCATCTGTAAATTGGTTGTTTCCAATACTGTCTATTTTCCAAGAATTTGAATCTATAATTTCTAGGGAATTTTGGCCATTAATTCTTCCAAATCCATGTTTAAAATCAGGACCCAAATTACCTACATCATCGGCTCCATTTGCAATAATATTTTTTGCCAAATAATTAATTGGCGTGTTGCCATGAATTAAATTAAATTTTTGATAAAGTAAAGCCAGTGTGCCGGTAGCTCCAGGAGTTGCCATCGAAGTGCCACTGCTAGAACCATAACTATTGGTTGCTATAGTACTTATCACATTAACGCCAGAGGCTGAAATTTCGGGTTTTAAACGGCCATCTCTTGTAGGTCCAGCGCTACTAAAACTAGCTTCAGCATCTTGTGCATTTACAGCCGCAACAGAAAGTGTGTTTTTTGCACTTTGGAAACCTGAAGTGATAGTGCCATAGCCGCCAGCAATACAATTCATAGATCTAGAATTAGCTGCAGCATACACATGTAACAAATCGGGGAACTTGTTTGAAAGTAAATCCATCTCTGTGCTAGTACCATCATAATTGGCAAATGAATTACATTGACTAGTCCAGTAACCATAAGAATTTTGAGTTAACACATAGTTGTATTTCGATTTATTGGTATCCATTTCAACGGGAATATCACCCATAAAATCCCAACTGAAAACAAAAGATTCAGGAGCCATTCCACGGTATAAAGGATTCAAATTGCCTGCGCCGGACATAGTTCCTGCAACGTGAGTTGCATGACTGCTATAGTTGGGTGCTTTAATGATTTTAACTCGATTATTAAGGTCGATGTGATTGCCAATATTACCACCATCCCATTCCCCAATTATTATGTTTTTGCCTGTTAAAGCATTTGTGTCATTCAAAGGAAATGTGGGTGCAAATGAATTTACGCGATGATTACTTCTTTCTAAGAAATTAAAAGTTTGAACGGTTGGGGATTGATAAACAATTCTTTTTACATAATTTAGTTTGGCTATTTCGAATATGGTTTCAATAGTCGTTTTTATCGTTAATGCATTAAAACTCTTTCTGTGAATAATTACAGCTTCGGGTAGGTTTTTAGAGAACCATTTGGATAATTCAGTTAAATGATAAGATTCAAAACAATAAACAGTTACAGTTTGGTTCATTGAATCTTCGTTTTTCCATAAGGAATAAATCTTTTGTGAAAAAGTTAATGGCTCAATAAAACGGAAATCATTTTGATTTTGGATGCCTACGTATAGACTATCAGGAGAATAGAATCCATAAGATTTTATAGCGTTTGATTTATTTAGTGCTTGAAATTTGGAGCAGTGAACTAGTCCAAAATATTGATTTTGAGCTTTAATTTCAAAACAATTTAAAGCTATAAATAGAGTTAAGAAATGTATGATTTTTTTAACCATGCGACATACAAAGTTAAAAAAGTTTGGTTTAAAAAATTAATTTATTTCAATTAAGCCACTTTTAATAGCCATCATCATCAGTCCCATTGAGTTTTTAAC
The DNA here is from genome assembly GCA_044377005.1 of Bacteroidia bacterium. Lineage (GTDB taxonomy): Bacteria > Bacteroidota > Bacteroidia > NS11-12g > UBA955 > JABMMZ01. The sequence continues at coordinate 2,331 of JBILJV010000108.1, read as the reverse complement.
CTCCAATTTATTTAGGATGTTTTGTCTATGGTTGTCAACTGTTCTTTTGCTAATAGAGAGTTTATTTGCAATTTCTTCATTAGTATGTTCTTGTGCTATAAGAGTCATTATTTCTTTTTCTCTATTAGAAAGCATTTCTACAAGACCAGCATCTTTATTAACGGTTAAGTTGTAGGTAGTAGGTTTAGAAGTTAAATGTTTGTAATATTGGTAAGTCATTAACTGAGACACCTCAGGAGAGAAAACCACGCCACCTCTTAATACTTTGTCAATACCTCCAATAAGCTCATCATGAGAAACATTTTTTAATACGTAGCCATTTGCGCCAGCTGTTACCATATCTTGAATATAGTTTAATTCATTGTAGTTGGATATGCCAATAATTTTTACTTCAGGATTTACTTTTTTAAGTTCAGAAGTAACGAGTGCACCATCTAGGTCAACAAGTTGGTAATCAACTAGAGCGACGTCAATTTCTTCTTTCTTCACTGTTTTTATAGCAACATCGAGTTTATCGGTGTCGAATACTTTATAGGTTAATTGTCCATCACCAATTTCAAGCATGGTTCTTAAACCATCTCTTATCATCTCAAAATCATCTACAATGAGAATTTTTATTGCTTTATTCATGTGTTATATATTTTATTTTAATGGAATTACAATTTCTATAGAGACACCTTCATCTTTTTGAGATTTAATATTGATGTCACCATTCAGATAGTTTACTCTTAGGTTCATATTATCAATACCGTTTCCTTTGTTAATGGTATTATTGTCAAATCCAACACCATCATCGGCCATTTTTAATATTAGATTAGATTGATCAGCTTTTAATACAATAAAGATATTTTTACAACGAGAGTGCTTAATAGAGTTATTTACAAATTCTTGAATAATTCTATACACAGACATAGCGGTATTAGGTTCTATGAAGTGCGTAATTGGTTCCAATTTTAGTGTAAAGTTGATTTGAGTACTATATTGAACCAAATCAGCAAGTTGTTCAACCGTTTTTATTAAGCCAAATCTTTCGATAGAACGAGGCATTAATTGGAAACAAATATTTCTTATTTCATCGGCAACACCATCTATGATTTTTTGAGTCTTTTTGAATAAATCAACTTTTAATTTTTCATCTTTTTGATTTTGCAATGAATTAATGAAAAACTTAAGAGCAGAAATTTGTTGACCAACACTGTCATGTAAGTCGGAAGCAACTCTGTTTCTCTCGTCTTCTTGGGTTTTTATAATAGTAGCAATTCTTCGAGCCTCTTCTTGAAGTTTATCAGTTAAGTCCTGAATTTTTATTAAAAAAAGTCGTTTTTGAGGGTCAATTGGAGAAATGCTGCATTCTACAGGAATATTGTTGTTGTTTGAAAAAACCTCAGTATTGAGTGTATAAACAGATAAATCTTTTTCAACCTTTTTAAGGATTTTATCGAACTCTTTAAGTTTAACATATTGGGTTACTTTTTGCCATTTTAAATCAACAACTTCAAAGAAAAGCATTGAGATAAAACTGTTATTATAATCTATAATTTCACCGTGGTGATTTATAACAACAAGACTATCAGTTACAGAATTGAAAGCAGAATTAAAAAAGTTTTTACTAATAGTAATTTCTTTTAACTCTTCACCTAACATATTAATCCCCGACATGATAATATCTAATGTATCAAAATCATCCGAAATATTTAATTTTTTTGAAAAATCCCCTTGAGAATACGAAACTAAGGTGTTTTCAATCTTATTGAGTCTATTTTCTAAATCTTTTAATGGAGTCTTCACTGTTATCATTAATTAAAGAGTTACTTTTTGAAAGTGGAGCCAAGCAATTGCTTCATTTGAATCATCAAATGCTTTAACTTTTAATTTGGGTTTAGTAATTTTCAAAAAGAAATTAACAAGCATTTTACTAAACATTGAACTTTGAACAATAGCAACACATTTTATACCTTGTGTTCCTTCCTCAGAGGAAAAATAATCTCTTGCAGCTTTGTCTAAACTTACTACGCCACCATCAAATACAATCGAAGGCAATACTCTGCCGTTAAGCATTTTTAATCTTTCATCAACGATATTTTTAGCATCCTCAATTTCAATCTTCATACCTCTCTTGTATGTGGCATGCATTATACCATCTATTATTTGCATTTTAATGATTTTATTTTCGAATATTTCCATTTTACTCGTGTTTTAATTTTAACTAGTATATAATACTACTCACTTTTTGTATATGAGAATAAGTACTTATTAACATTTGGGTTTATCATCTTATTTTTTATGTTGTTTATATGAATGATGTTTGCAATATTAATGAAATAATTAATT
>JBILJV010000044.1:0-18434 GCA_044377005.1 Bacteroidia bacterium | reverse complement strand
ACGGAAAGAATAGTGGAATTCTTCATTTAGATGTTTCTGACGAAGTATTAAATGGTAATTATATCACAATCAATCAAGTAAACGCTGTTAATTTTAGCTCATGTAGTTATCTTGGTTTGGAATTTGATGAACGATTAAAAGAAGGTGCAACTAAAGCAATAAGAAACTATGGCACACAGTTTTCGGCCTCTCGCGCCTATTTATCTTCTTATCACTATAGAATATTAGAGTCTAAGTTTAATTTAATATTTGATGGTCACTGTGTTGTGGTTCCAACTACCACACTTGGACACATTGCCACTATTCCTGTAATTGTTGGACTAAATGACGCTGTTATTCTCGACCATCAAGTCCATAATTCTGTTCAAACAGCTGTAACTTTACTTAAGCCTAAAGGTGTTCATATTGAGTTAATTAGACACAATAGAATGGATTTTTTGGAATCTAGAATTGAAGAATTGAGCAAAAAACACGACAAAGTCTGGTATTTTGCTGATGGTATCTACTCTATGTATGGTGACGGTACCCCAGTTGAAAAAGTGTATGACCTAATGGATAAACATGAAAAATTTCATTTTTATGTTGATGATGCCCATGGAATGAGTTGCTATGGTAAACATGGCCGTGGTTATGTGTTGAACAAAAAATCTATGCACCCCAAAATGGTTTTAGCTATTAGTTTAGCAAAAGCCTTTGCAACAGGTGGTGCAGTTATGGTTTTTTCAAATCAGGAAATGTGCAATTTTGTTAGAACCTGTGGTGGTCCAATGATTACTTCAGGTCCTATGCAGCCTGCAGCCCTTGGTGCAGCAATAGCCTCAGCAGATATTCACCTTTCTAAAGAAATAAAATCGATGCAAACTGCATTGCATGACAATATTAAATATGCTAACCTCTTGATTAAGAAAACAAATTTACCTCTTATAAAAGATTTAAATTCACCAGTTTTCTTTATTGGTGTTGGTTTGCATAAAATTGGTTATCAGGTCATTAAAAAAATGCTTGATGATGGTTTTTATACCAATTTAGGTGCATTCCCTGCTGTACCTATTAAAAATACTGGTGTACGTTTTACTATAACTAGACTTCATACTTTTGATCAAATAGAAAATATGATTGAATCTATGAATCGTCATTTTAATGAAGCGTTAGTTGAACATAATTTTAGTATTGAGCAAATTAACAAAGCGTTTGGATTAGAAGCTAAAGTCAATAATACAATAATAGAACAAGTAGAAACGATCTTAAATGCTTCTCAGCTTGTAGTTGAAAAATACGAAACAATTAAAGATATACAACCTGAAGTTTGGAATGCTATATATGAAGGTAAAGGTAGTTTTGATTACGATGGTATGTTGTTCCTTGAATCTGTATATAAAGGAAATCCTCAAAAAGAAAATAATTGGGAATTTGATTATATCATTGTTAAAGATGAAAAAGGCGAAGTAGTAGTCTCTACATTCTTTACTACTACTATTAGTAAAGATGATATGTTGTCACACGAGGCTATTTCAGATTTTATTGAAAATATCAGAAGAACAGAAGATCCTTATTACTTAACTTCCAAAATGGTAATGGCAGGTTCTCTTTTAACAGAGGGCGAACACATTTATATAAATAACAAACACAGTTTACAAAAAGCAGCTATTGATGAATTATTCAATTTTGGAGGTTCATTAATGAAAAAATACAATGCGGGAAACATCATGTTGCGTGACTTTGAAGACAATAACTACGAACTTGATAAATTCATGTTAGAAAATGGCTATTTTAAAACTATTATGCCCGAACGTCATGTTATTGAATCCTTAAATTGGAAAGATATTTATGAATACAGCATGACTTTGCCTAAAAAGTATAGAAAACACTTTAGAAGTGAAGTTCAACGGTTCGAGGATAAAATCATTTGTAAAGTGATAAAAGAACCAACTGAATTAAATACTCACAAATGGAAATCACTCTACCAGCAAATTAAAAATAGCAGCTTGAAATTAAATACATTTGATTTGCCTGATAAATTGTTTACAGATATAGCCTCTTTTAAAAACTGGGATATACTTTCATTACGACCATCTGAATCACCTGACAAAGAAATTTCAGTAGTGTTTAACTACATTTCAGGAAAAACATATAACGCAATGTTTATCGGTATTGATAAATCATTTGAGGCAGAATTCAGTATTTATAGACAAACCATTTATAATGTGTTAAAAAGAGCTAAAGAACTTAATTGCGAAAGTATTAAATTAGGATTTACAGCTACATTAGAAAAGAAAAGATTCGGTGCAGAAACCTATTCAACAGTTGCCTATATGCAAATGGATGATACTTTTAACTCTTCTGTTATTGAATCGATACAAATTACAAATAAAATAAACCAAACGATTACTAAATCAAACTAACTAAATCAAATCAAAATTTTATGACCATCAAAGCAAATGAATTCAGTGTTTTTTCAGAGGAAGGAAAAGCAAAGTTAATCAAGAAATTATCTAATAAGCTATTAGACAAGAAATTAACAGAAAATCTTACCTTGGAGTTGCATTCTATTAACAATTATTTTGTTGAGGTATTGTATGATGAAACAGGGAAACAATTATCAGTTAAGCAAGTGAGCATCGATTATGTTTCTAAGTTCTATTGCTTCGACAATATTTCAATTGTTGAATTGAAATATTAGTACCAATAAGTATTTTTTAGTGTATTTCAGAAAGTATAATTACTTGCCTGCTGTACTTGTTTTGTATTTTTTTACAGCGTTGTAAATAGATTTGGCCATTACTATTTGACCGCTGTCTTTGGACAAAACTTTTCTATCCATTTCATTGGATAAAAAACCAGTTTCAATTAGTACTCCTGGCATCGCTGTTTTCCATAATACTAAAAAACCTGCTTGTTTAACTCCACGACTTTTTAACTTAGTATTTTTCTTGAATTCGGTTTCTACATGACTAGCAAATTTAGCACTTTGATCTATGTAAGCATTTTGGATAAGTGAAAAAATAATGTGACCTATAGGAGAATTTGGGTCAAATTGTTCATAAGCACTGTTGTTTTTATAATCTTTTTCTAAAGTAATAACGCTGTTTTCACGTTTGGACACCTGTAAATTACTTTCTGATTTGTGTAAACCCATAATGTAAGTCTCAGTTCCATTGGCTTCAGCATTATCATTAGCGTTGCAATGTATACTTATAAAAAGGTCGGCATTGTTTTTGTTAGCTATATTGCTGCGTTCGCTTAATTCAATAAATTTGTCAGTTTTTCGAGTATACACGACCTTAACTTCAGGAAGGCTATCTTCTATCATTTTGCCTAGTTTTAAGGCAATTGACAGAGTTACCTCTTTCTCGCGGTCGTTTACAAAGTTACAGCCTGGGTCATGTCCTCCGTGTCCCGCGTCTATGACAACTATATCGAATTTATTCTCATCGCCGATAAAGGATGAACTTATCCAAAAAGATGCAATTAAGAAGCTTATTAATAATTTTTTATCCATCTTTACTATCGTTCAATTTTTTAAATTAGTTTTGTGCAAATTTCGCGAATTAGTTTTGTTTAATCTATTATTTACAACCAAACATCTCCAATCATTATTGTGGATAATACAATTTTCGTGCTACATTTTATACAGTAATGAAGTAGAGGCTCAAATTAATGATACAATTTCTTTTAAAAAAACTGCTATAATCGATACTTTACAATTACAAAATGATCCAATTAAGCAAATTCAGAATTCCTTAAAAAAAACTACTGATACTTTCAGAATTTCAAAAGATGCCATTACTGATCTTATTGATTACCAAGCTCAGGATTCTAGTTTGTTTGATTTAAGACAGAAAAAGGCATACTTTTACGGCAATGCTTCTATCAAATATCAGGGAATCGACCTCAAAGCTGCAATTATTATTGTGGATTTTGACAAGCGTGAATTGTACGCAATAGGAAGGATAGATTCAGCGGGAAGGTATGTTGGGAAGCCAATTTTTAATGATGGTGAAAGAGAAACAGAAGCCGATACAATGATTTATAATTTTAATACCAAAAGAGGGAGAACCTATGGTATTACTATGAAAGAAGGCGATGGTTTTATTCATTGTAACAAAGTGCTGCGAGATGATGACCAAAGTTTGTACAGTGATGTCGGAAAGTATACCACTTGTAATAATCCCGAACATCCTCATTTTTATTTAAAAGCACAAAAACTGAAAATTATACCCAATAAAAAAATCATTTTTGGGCCTGCAAATCTAGTCATTGAAAATGTGCCAACACCACTTTTTATTCCTTTTGGAATGTTTCCAACTAAAAAAGAAAAACGCTCAGGATTAGTCCCTTTTGATTATGGTATGAGTGGAAATTTCGGGCCTTTTTTAAGAAATATTGGATATCATTTTGCCATCAGTGATAAAATGGACCAAAGTTTTATGGGTGATATTTACTTTAGAGGAAGTTGGAGAATCGCTTCAAATACCCGTTATAACAAACGTTACAAATACAATGGTAATTTCCAAATTGAAAATGCAAAGTATTTAACTGCTGAGAGAGAAGACCCTTTATTTAAATTGAAAAATACCAAAACTTTTAGTTTAAGATGGACTCACAATCAAGATCCTAAAGCCAAGCCCGGTTCTACTTTTACGGCAAATGTGAACATACAAAAAAATAATGCTGCTCAGTTAAATTCTGTTAATCCAACGACCATTGTTACCAATGAATTCGGCTCTTCCGTCTCTTATTCTAAAATGTTGTTTCGCAATAAAGTAAATTTCATTTCGGGAATTACGCACCGTCAAAATACCAAAAATAGAAACTTTAGCATGTCTTTGCCCAATATAACACTCAACGTGCAAAGAATAACACCTTTTTCTAAACCTAATGCCATAGGTAAATATAAATGGTACAAAGATTTTGGGGTTAGTTATCAGTTGGAGTTTGAAAATCGAATAGAAACTAAAGACAGTATTTTCTTCTCCGGATTACCTTTTGAATCAATATTGCCGGGAATTCAATTCAATTCACCTCTAAAATTAACCGTGGGTGATGAATTTAAACAAGGTATAATTCATAGTATTCCCATTACTTTGGGTTCTTATAAGTTCTTCAAACAAAAATTCTCTTTTACACCGAGTGTTAATTACCGAGAATATTGGTATTTTAATTCAATAGAAAAAAACTGGAACGAACAAAATAAAAAATTAGATACTACTTTTAATAGAGGTTTTAGCAGATCTAGCGATTATTCTGCCAATGCCAACATTGGAACACAGATATTTGGAACTTATCAAATGCGTTCTAAAAAAATATCAGCCATTAGACACACCATTACCCCTAATATTGGTTTCAGCTATAGACCCGATTACAGTCAAGAAAAGTTTGGTATTTTTAAGCAAGTACAAGCTGATACCACAGGCAGATTACAAAGATATTCTATCTACGAAAATGCAATTAAAGGTTCGCCTAGTGGCGGTCCAAGTGGTTTGTTAAACTTTTCTATTGGAAACAACCTGCAAGCCAAAGTGCTTAAGAAAACGGACACAAGTGCCAAATTTGAAAATAAAACTTGGATAGAAAGTTTTAACATTTCAGGGTATTATAATTTTTTGGATACAGCAAAAAGGTTGTCTAATATTTCAGTAAATGGTTTTACAAGATTGTTTAACCATGTCAACTTAAATGCTAACGCCGTTTTAAATCCTTATCAAAAAGTAGGCAATGCAACCATTGATAAATTAGAGATATTGAGAGGAAAAAGAATAGGTACATGGACCAGTGGTCAGGTTTCTATGCAAACAGGAATTAATGCAGACATGTTTAAATCTAAAAAATCTTTAGATACCACTGGAAAAATAAAAACCCAAGAAGACGTGAATGAATTTGGAGAGTTAATGCGCAATCCTAATGCTTATGTTAATTTTGACAGAGAATGGAGTTTGAATGTCAATTACTCAATGAACTACTCTAGAATCAATTATGCAACTCGGTATTTTCATACTCTTGGTTTTAGTGGCGATTTAAATCTAACACCAAAATGGAAAATAGGATGTAATTCTGGGTATGATTTTGAACAAAAGAAAATTGCCTTTACTCAGTTTGAGGTAAGTCGATTACTGCACTGTTGGGCACTTAATTTTTCATGGATACCAGATGGTGTAAGAAAGAGTTTTTTCTTTTCTATTAAGGTCAATAGTAGTATATTGCAAAGTTTGAAGGTGGACAAAAAACGTCTTTGGACCGATCAATAAATCATGAAGTTTTTAAATACAAATCAGTTGAGAGAGTGGGATGAATTCACTATTCAAAATGAACCCATTTCTTCAATAAGATTAGTTGAAAGAGCTTCGCAAAATGCAATTAATTTTATTAAAGAAGCTTGTGTTACTTCACAAAATATATTAGTGGTTTGTGGCAATGGCAACAATGGTGCTGATGGGCTTTGTATTGCTTATTTGTTAGCAGAGGGTCATTACAATGTTAGAGTATTGCTTACAAATCCATCGAAAACATACACCGATGAAGCAAGTTTTTATTTTGAGCAGTTTAAGTCCAAATACAGTGATTTAATAATTTCTGAAGAAACATTTGAAAACGAGAACACCCATTTCGAAGTTTTGATAGATTGTATTTTGGGCGTTGGATTGTCATTGCCTTTAAAATCGCCACTTTGTGAATTAATTAATAAAATTAACAAAGCGAATTTTGAAACCGTAATTTCAATAGATGTTCCCTCAGGTTTCCCTTCAGAAATAGATTTGAATAATTGGCAATTGGTTCAAGATAATTTCATAAAAGCAAACTTGACACTAACTTTTCAACAACTAAAACCTTCTTTTTTATTTCCTGAAAGTGAAAGCGCGACAGGGGTTATTAAAGTTGTAGACATAGGATTAGATAAAACATTCTTAAATATAATTGAAAGCAATCAGTTGCTAATTACCCAAGAAGAAGTTAGTGCGTTTATTCCCAAAAGAACAAAATTTTGTCACAAAGGAACCTTTGGCCATGCCTTATTAATAGCAGGACAAAAAGGAATGTGTGGAGCTGCTTCTTTGTCGGCTAAAGCAATTGTAAAGTCGGGTAGTGGAAAAACCAGTATTCTTTCTCCAGAGTCATGTTATCAAGTCTTACAAACATTGGTACCCGAAGCTATGGTTTTAAATAATAGTGGTAAGGATTTTTTGCTCAATGATTTCATAGATATTCGTACTTATAGCGCAGTAGGGATAGGTCCAGGAATAGGTACAAATGATGCTACTTTAGCGTTTCTGTTGGAAATAATAGCACAATGTAGACATTATAATATCCCATTGGCAATAGATGCAGATGCTTTGAACATGATAGGAGAGTTTGGTGTTGACCATATTGTATTTCCTCAGCAATGTGTTCTTACGCCCCATCCCAAAGAGTTCGACCGTTTGTTTAAAATTGAGGTTAATTGTTCCAAAGAAAGGGCAATACTTGCTAAACAATTTTCTCAAAAACACAATGTCACTATTGTCTTAAAAGATTCAGTTAGTATTATATACAACCCTAATCAAACAGAATACATACTTTACGACAGCAGTCCATCCTTAGCCAAAGGTGGTAGTGGTGATATATTACTAGGAATAATAACGGCCCAACTTGCACAGGGGTTACAAGTGTCTGATGCGGCATTGCTAGGGCTCTATATACATGCACAATCGGGTATTTGGTGCGCCCAAAATAGAGGTATAGTGTCTACTACTGCTATGGATTTACTCGAGGGTATTAATCAGTATTATCTACAAACTGAATTGTAATAGTTTAGTTTTTAAAAATAAGATTGTTATTTGATAGTAAATATTTTCTTCAGAATTGAATCTGATAAAATTAATTCAATTATTCCTTCAATCTTAGTAAATATCGCAACCTGCATTTTGTAATATGAAATTTTTACTCTTTTGAATGAAGCTTCTATGTTGAGTATTATAAGTCCATAGTATTCATATATTTCATGGATAATTTCTTTTAATAAATTTTCATTTTAAACTTTAATGTTATGAATTATTATAATAATCAATAGGTGGACGATTTCAAAAATAGTTTTTACAGCATATAAACACTAATAAAACAATCTCTCTTGATCTTTTATTTATAAAAATAGTATTAGTCATTGTTTCTTTTTTAATTATATTTGTATTGCACAAGAAACTAATCGTCTGCCATTAAGTTATTAGGATTGCTTATATTTATATTTTAAATATTGATTTTATTTATATATTTAAGTTATCTTACTTTGCACTCAATAATTTTAAATTTATCCATAAAAAATATGAAAAAAATAATGCTTAGTATTGCCATTGTAGTCAGTATTTCTGCCTACAGTCAACCAAGTAGTACGGAAGGGGATAAGTGTCCTTTCCACTTCGGGCAAACAACTTCAGGTCATCAAACCTCGAGTGTTAGTGAAAATTCTCCAAAAGAAATGGTGAATAAACCTGTTGCTAATCTTGAATGGTGGCCAAATCAATTAAATCTTAATGTATTAAGGCAAAATTCTTCCCTTTCTAATCCACTAGGCACTCAGTTTAATTACGCCCATGCTTTTACTAGTCTTGAATACAATGCTTTAAAAGAAGATATCAAAGCCATTTTAACCCAGTCGCAAGATTGGTGGCCTGCTGATTTTGGCAACTATGGCCCATTGTTTATTCGTATGGCTTGGCATAGTGCAGGAACATACCGCACAGGTGATGGAAGAGGAGGTGCATGTGCAGGGCAACAACGTTTTGCTCCACTTAATAGTTGGCCCGACAACGGAAACTTAGACAAAGCACGAAGATTACTTTGGCCTATTAAACAAAAATATGGTCAAAAAATATCATGGGCAGATTTAATGATTTTAACAGGCAACGTCGCTTTAGAATCTATGGGTTTCAAAACCTTTGGATTTGCTGGTGGTAGAGCCGATGTTTGGGAACCAGAATATAATGTTTATTGGGGTTCTGAAACTAAAATGTTGGATGATAAGAGATACACTGAAGACCGTAAACTCGAAAATCCATTAGCAGCTGTTCAAATGGGATTAATTTATGTTAATCCTGAAGGTCCTAACGGAAATCCTGACCCAATAGCTGCTGCTAAAGACATACGTGAAACATTCGGAAGAATGGGTATGAATGACGAAGAAACCGTTGCATTAATCGCTGGTGGACATACATTAGGTAAAACGCATGGTGCTGGACCTGCTTCGCATGTAGGTCACGAGCCCGAAGCTGCTAGTATCGAATCACAAGGTTTAGGTTGGCACAGTACTTACAAATCTGGTAAAGGCAAAGATGCAATCACCTCAGGTTTGGAAGTAACATGGACGTCTACACCTACTAAATGGAGTAATTCCTTTTTCAATATTTTATTTGCTTACGATTGGGAATTAACCAAAAGTCCAGCAGGAGCTCATCAATGGGTTGCCAAAAATGGAGACAGTATCATACCTGACGCATTTGACAAAGACAAATATCATTTACCAACGATGTTAACAACCGATTTATCGATGCGTTTTGACCCAATCTATGAAAAGATATCTAGAAAGTTCAAAGACAATCCTGCAGCATTCGACGATGCATTTGCGCGTGCTTGGTTCAAATTAACACACCGTGACATGGGGCCTCGTGCATTATACCTTGGGCCAGAAGTTCCAAAAGAAGACTTAATTTGGCAAGACCCAATTCCAGTAGTAAATCATGAATTGGTAAATGACAAGGATGTTGAAGATCTTAAAAAAATCATATTAAATTCTGGATTATCAACAAGTGAACTTATTTCCACCGCTTGGGCATCAGCATCTACTTTCAGAGGTTCAGATAAAAGAGGAGGCGCTAATGGAGCTCGTATTCAATTATTGCCTCAAAGAAATTGGGAAGCCAATAATCCTTCTCAATTGGACAAAGTTTTAAAAGTATATGAAGGTATCCAAAAGAACTTCAATGCTAAATCAAAAACAAAAAAAATATCCATGGCAGATCTAATCGTTTTGGGTGGAAATGCAGCCGTTGAGAAATCAGCTAAAGAGGCCGGTTATGCCATTAAAATTCCTTTTATGCCAGGTAGAATGGATGCTACGCAAGAACAAACAGACGTTAATAGTATGACAGTACTTGAGCCTATCGCAGATGGATTCCGAAATTATACTAAAAATAAATACACGGTTTCTACTGAGGAATTATTGGTTGACAAAGCGCAATTATTGAAATTGACAGCACCAGAAATGACAGTTCTATTGGGTGGTATGAGAGTGTTAGATGCTAATTACAACCAATCAAAAATAGGAGTATTAACAACACAACCTGGAAAACTAAACAATGCATTTTTTGTCAATTTATTAGACATGAATATTGTTTGGAAAGCTACTAATGATACCAAAGAAGTATTTGAAGGCAGAGACAGAGCTACAGGAGAGTTAAAATGGACTGCTTCAAGAGCCGATTTAATCTTTGGTTCACACTCAGAATTAAGAGCATTGGCAGAAGTGTATGCAAGTGCAGATGCGAAAGACAAATTTATCAATGATTTTGTTCAAGCGTGGAACAAAGTAATGAATGCAGACAGATTTGATTTGAAAAAATAAAAATGATATTCAATTATAATTTAAAAACCTCTCTTATAAAAAAGAGAGGTTTTTTTATACAATTTATTTGTATATCAATGAAAGGAAATAGAGCGAGTAAAGCACATTATAAATAGCGCAATTCGCAAAATTTGTATTTATATACAATTTATCATTCAACTGTTGGTTTGTAAAAAAGTATTCAAACAAATATTTGTTTGAATAATCGGAATAGAATTTAGCAAAAAGTTAAGATAGGCTTTTGTAATTGTAAAAAGTGATAACTTTGCCCTATGATAAGACGCGCTAGCTTGAATGATTTGACTCTATTACAGGAAATAGGAAGAAAGACTTTCGATGATACTTTTGGAAATACATGTACAAAGGAAGACATGAGGGGTGTTTTAGAGTTGTATTTCAATTCGTCACAAATTGAGTTAGAATTGCAAGATGAAAATGATAATTTTTTCTTCTTGGAAGAAGATGAAATTGTAAAAGGGTATATGAGAATCAATGCGAAACATGAGTGTCCATTAGAAGTATTTCAAAATAAGAAAGCTATTGAATTAGTAAGATTATATGTATTAAAAGATTTTCATGGAATGGGAATAGCGAGTAAGCTAATGGATTTTGCAATCGAATTTGCCAAAAAGGATGGATTCAATATGATGTATTTATCTGTTTGGGAATATAATTTCCGCGCACGTGGGTTTTATGAAAAAAATGGTTTTATAAATACGGGAATTGAAAATGATTTTCCATTAGGTTCAACCCCCCAAACAGATTATTGGTTTGTAAAAGAGTTGTAAAAAAACCTTTTAGGCAATCTTAAGATTCTTTAAATCAAAGGACTTTTAAAAGTATGAATAATTAAACTTATTTTAATTTAAAAAATTAATAATAATCAATAAATTATTAAATTAACACCCTCAATTCACTTAAAATAATAAGAATACAATTTGGAAAACTTTGTCAAATATTTGAACTCCATCATTTGGAGCAATGCATTAATCTATTTATTACTCATAACAGGTGTTTATTTCTCAATTCGGATGCGTTTTTTTCAAGTCAGGCTTTTTAAAGAAATGATAAAGCAAATGTTTGGTAGCACTAAATCTGCTGCGGGTATTTCTTCTTTTCAATCTTTGGCAGTTTCTTTGGCAGGCAGAGTAGGTACAGGGAATATTGCAGGAGTAGCAACAGCTATTTACATTGGCGGTCCTGGAGCGGTTTTTTGGATGTGGCTTGTGGCATTTTTAGGTTCCGGTTCCGCTTTTATTGAATCTACCCTTGGACAAATCTACAAAATAAAAGAGAATGGAGAATACAGAGGTGGGCCAGCATTTTACATTGAAAAAGGATTTAAAAATAAAGCGATAGGTAAATGGTATGCCATCGTCTTTGCCATTTCAACTATTTTGGCTTGCGGATTGTTATTGCCTGGGGTGCAATCAAACAGTATTGCATCTGCTATTAAAAGTGCCTTTGATATCAAATATGTATATACGGGAATAACACTTGCTTTGCTTTTAGGTTTAATCATTTTTGGAGGTATTAAAAACATAGCCAAAGTGGCCGAATTCGTGGTTCCCTTTATGGCATCGGCTTATATTTTAGTTGCGCTTATCATTATGGGTTTGAATTATGAAAGAATCCCAGAAATTTTTAGTATGATAATGAGTAGTGCTTTTGGTTTAAAAGCATCATTTGCTGGTATCATTGGTGCAATGATTACAATAGGTGTAAAGCGAGGTGTTTATAGCAATGAAGCCGGTCAAGGTACTGGTCCCCATCCTTCGTCTGCAGCTGAAGTATCTCATCCTGCTAAACAAGGTTTGGTACAGGCTTTCTCTGTATATGTTGATACGCTTTTTGTTTGTTCGGCTACAGCCTTTATGATTTTAATTACTGGTATGTACAATGTAAAGGGTGCTGATGGTAATTTAATTGTAGATAATGGTGTTTATTATATTCAGGATGGAGAAAAACAAGTAGATGGAAGTCCTACATACACGCAAGCTGCAATTGACAAAGCTTTCAGCAGTGGACAAGAAACATTTCATGCAGGTTATGTAGGAACAGGAAGTTATTTTGTGGCGATAGCATTGTTTTTCTTTGCTTTTACTACCTTAATGGCTTATTATTATATAGCAGAAACCAATCTAGCATATCTTACTCAAAAAAAACGGGCACCTGTTATGCTCTTTTTATTAAAACTAGCCATCATGGCTGCTGTTTACTTTGGTTGTGTCCGTGCAGCTACAATTGCATGGGATCTTGGAGATATGGGAGTTGGTATTATGGCTTGGTTAAATGTAATCGCTATTATTGTTCTTCAAAAACCAGCACTGCTTGCTTTTAAAGATTTTGAAAGACAAAGAAACGAAGGAAAAGACCCTGTTTTCAGTCCAACTGACTTAGGGATAAAGAATGCAGATTTTTGGGAAAATGAATATGGTAAAGGTGAAAAAATTATTTAATCCAATCCTTTAAAGATCAAAAAAAGTAAGTATAAAAGCCATATGTTTTTACTTGTATATTTGCTCGAATGAAATCTGAAAAAAAATCAATTTTATTGCTCTGTGCAATGCAACAAGAATATGATGCGGTTATAAACAATATGACCGAACAGCTTCATTACGAAGAGTATGGGATTTCAATAGTTGAAGCTTATTTGTTTGGGAAGCATTGTGTATTAGCGATAAGCGGAGTAGGAAAAGTGGCATCTGCATTTACTGCACAGTATTTAATTGCATTATACAAGCCAAAATTAGTTATTTTTACAGGGGTGGCAGGAGCAATTAATTCAGAGTATCATATTGGGGATATTGTAATCGCTAAAGATACTGTCCAGCATGATATGGATGGTCGTGGCTTGGGTTTCCCACGTGGTGAAGTTCCCTATTCAGGACAGCGTTTTTTTAACTCAGACAGGCAATTACTTGAAATAGCCGAAAAAACCCAATGTGTTCATTGTGTTCACATAGGCAGAGTGCTTACTGGCGATCAGTTTATAACCAATAAGGAGCAAACAACCTATAGTTATATGCGCGAAGAATTACAAGGTGATGCTGTAGACATGGAAGGTGCTTCAGTTGCTTATGTATGTAAAAAGCTTAATACCCCATTTATTTTGGTGCGTACAATATCTGACAAAGCCAATAGTGAAGCTCCTATGAATTTTGAAGCCTTTTTGCCAGAAGTTGCAGGTAATTCTCTTGCTGTAATTCAACAAATTTTATATAATTCACACATTTAATGACATCAGAAATTCAAATACTCATTGACCAATTACAACTACAGCCACACATTGAAGGAGGTTATTACAGAGAAACCTATCGAAGTAATGAAAAAGTGGTAAACATTGAAGGTGAAAATCGAGATTTAACGACTCTCATCTATTTTTTATTGCCATCAGGTAAGTTTTCTAAGTTTCATAAAATAGCGTCAGATGAAATTTGGCTTTACCAACAAGGCGCGCCAGTGGCCATCCATTTATTACTAGAGGATGGTAGTCATAAAACCCAAATACTTGGCACTGACTTGAGCAGTGGTCATCAATTACAAGTCATTATTCCTTCAAACACCCTATTTGGTGCGGAAGTTATTGGTGATAATACGTATGCATTGTCAGCTTGTATGGTATCGCCTGGTTTTGATTTTGCTGATTTTCAGCTTTATACAGCAGAAACTTTAATGGAGAAATATCCACAACATCAAACTATCATTGCACATTTGCATCAATAAATGACATTAACTGAAAAGATAATAGGGGCCATACGTAACATACCTGATTTTCCAGAAGTAGGTATTCAGTATAAAGATATATCAACCCTGTTTTTAGAACCAGAGTTGATCAATGAAATTCTCTCAGAAAGTGTTGCATTATTACAGCCTTATAATATAGAAGCCCTAGCAGGAATAGAAAGCAGAGGTTTTTTATTAGGAGCGGCTATTGCTGCTAAAATGCAGATTCCTTTTGTGATGATAAGAAAAGCGGGAAAATTGCCTTCAAAAACATACCAAGAGACATATCATTTAGAATATGGAACCGCTACGATAGAAATGCATTGTGATGCAATCCAGTCAGGAAAAAGGGTTGCTTTAGTTGATGATGTATTGGCAACGGGCGGAACACTCGTTGCTGCAACTAATTTAATAAAAAAGTCAGGTTCAATTCCTGTAGTGGCATGTTTAATTGCTGAATTAGAATTTCTTAATGGACGTAATAAATTAGAAACCGCAGGAATAGATGTAATTAGTATTGTTAAATTCTAATTACATTGTGAAATAGGTTTTTTAATTGAAGTTAATTCAAAATAAGTACAATTGTATTAATTTGTATTACTTATTATAAAAATTAATGCATTGATTTTCTGATATATCACAAAAATATTGTGTAATTTTACTAAAAATAATGTTAAATTAATACAAATTACTTGATTATTTAATTTTAATTCATTTATTTTGTACTATAAATTTAATTATTATCAATGATGTACAACACATTAATAAATTCAAAAATTGGATATGATTTTCACAAATTGAGTACTAGTTATGATATTGTGGAGATAAATTATGAAGGAAAATCTGGCAGTGAAATTTCAAATATTTACACATTGAAAGCGTTAAAAGAAATTATTGAGTTATATAAAACATTATTAAAAAATGTTGAATCAGAACTAATGTCAGTGGGAGGAAAAGTAGTATTATTCATAAATCGAGATTTTAATTCAATAAAACCTAAATTTGAAAATATGCCAATCAAGCTCCAACAAAAAATTAAGAAACTACTCATGAAAAATTGCAGTTTTTGCAATTAATATAACGGTTGGTTTAATTTAGTAATTATACCCCTCATAACATGAGGGGTATTCTTTTGTATTGATGTTTAAAATACTCATACGACGAAAATATGACTACTTTTCATAAAATGTAAAATTTGCAATCTATGAGAATGGGATGGTGTTTATTTATCATTCAAACCAATTCCAAAACCGAATACTGCTGCTACTAATCCAAGGTGAATAATTAATACTGTTCTTTGCCAAGTGGGCCTATCATTCCATTTTTGTTCAGGATTGAAAGGGTCAAATGCTAGTGCAATTCCTAATGAAGCAGTTGCTTGCATATAATCAGTAGAGAAAATGGCTTGATACAATCCTAAAAGTAAAAATCCAATGTATAGAAATTTGTTAAAAGTTGTTTTCATTATATCACGAAAGTAATTAATGGATTTTAAATTGGCAAACGAATAATCTAAAACAACCAATACCTATGTATTAGTGCTTGTTCCCCATCATTAGAGAAAGTTGCAGATTGGTCTCAATGAATAATAATTCATTTATTAAAAAATCATAGAATTAAAGGTTTAATACAGTAAACAAGTTTTTGATGAGTTACAATTTATAATTAATTAATTCAACCACAACTTCATTTCGTCTATTCATGACGTCATAAGGGGGATTATACCCAAGAAAAATAAATTTATTTTCGAAATTTATTTTTTCTTTGACTAATTCATCCCTTAAAATAGACTTGTATTTTTCAATTTTTTCATCATTTGCCCATCCATCAAAGCGAATGGCAGCAATAATTTTTTCTTCTTGTTTTTCGAATACTATTTTACTGTTTTTAGGATTTGGTAAATTTCCCAAATTCTTATTTTTGGGAACCATAAACATCATTTTGGAAGTATCTCCCAGTTCCATTATTACTGGTGAGGTCATGGCGATTTTTTCGTTAGATTCATTCTCTCCAAAAATATACCCTGCCAATATACCAAAACCCTCACTTGAGCTTTCTTTGTAACCTTTCTTACTGAGTTTTACGCTCGAAAACAAGGCAGAGTCATATTTTCTTATCTCAAATTTGTCATAACTTTTTATTACCTTGTAAATGTATTGTTCTGTTTGTTGGGTGCTTCTGGATATATAAATCTGTATTATTACAATCAATAATAAAATAGAAATAATAATAATTAGTGTTTTCATTTGGATTAAAAGTGTTTTGATGAATAACAAACTTAAGCAACTTACATGGATTTTCTATTTATTATTTAAGTTTTAAATTTTCACAGAATATAGGATTGTTTCTTTTGGTATTTTTTAGAATTCATAGAAATTAGCAAAAATTCTTCTAATAACAAATTCATTGCTTTCAAAAATTTAATAAGAGTATATAATTGAATATTCTTGCCCACCCGATATTTACTTTACTGATTAGTTCGAATTTTATAGTTTCCCATTAAGTTTGATTATATACTTTGCGTCTTTATAACACTCCACTTTGTTATGCCTTTTTCAACAGGAGATGCAACTATAATGCGATGATTGAATTCATAACTATTGGTAAATTAAATGGTTTAATTACTTTCAATTTTACATAAAGGACTTAATAACATCTCTAAAAATCAAAAAGAGAAATAAAAGTACACCCACGATAACTTCATTTCGGTACTTTTTAAGGAATTGAACTAGCTTATCCAAAAACATCAAAAAGGTTACACTGCAAAAGTATAACCTTTTTATCATTATTGCTCCCCTCAATGACTCAACATACAACCCATAACCCCTTATTACATAATACACTATAAAATAAATAGATAATAATTTGAAGGGTTGTTAAGATTACTTGACAGGTTTCATTAAGATTAATGATTAGCGTTATAAATTACAGAAAAATGAATTCATTTATTTTAAAAAAATCTTCACAACAATCATAGAGTTCTTTATCCATGATTAAGAGTTTAACGGAGAATTCATATTATAAAAAAATATAAAATTGTATTAATATTGCCAATATTTATTAAAAATATGAAAAATATATTACTCAGTATGTTCCTTTTAGGGACTATATTAAGTGCTAATGCACAAGTGCCCAATTATGTGCCAAGCAATGGATTGATAGGGTATTTTGGTTTTAATAACAATGCTTCTGATGATTTAGGTACATCAACCCCTGTTTTAAATAACGCTTCCTTGACTACTGATAGATACGGTATCTCCAATTCGGCATATTCCTTTAATAATTCTAATGTTATAAAGTATAATAATTCATCAAACCCTTTGTTTAAAATTGGTAATATAAACTCATCGTTTTCAATAAATTGTTGGGTAAACACATCAAATAATGGAGATGGAATGATTTTAGGTGGATTTGGTTGGGGTTATATGGTTAAGTTGTCCAATACAAATAATATTCAATTTGCTTATATTTCAGCTAATCTCAATGAAACATGGGTTACTTTCACATCGAATGCTTCAATAATTAAAAACACTTGGCAAATGGTAACTATTACAAGAGTAGGTAATTCAAATAGTATTTATATTAACGGAATTTTAGATACTACTTTTGCTAGTAAACCTGATATTCGGGTATACACTAACTACAATTGTTGGTTTGGAGCTAATGGACAAGACAATAATAATTATTTAGCAGGTAAAATTGATGATGTTGGATTATGGAATCGTGGTTTAAATCAACAAGAAATATCGGTTTTGTATAATAATTGTCAATTAGAATTTTCATCTCAACCCACCAACCAATCTTCAAACATCAACATTAATGCTCAGTTCACAGCTTTGGCTAATGATACAACTGCTTCATACCAATGGCAATCAAATGCCTCAAGTATGGGTTGGGCTAATGTACCTTCAAATTCAGTTTACTCAGGTGTTACAACTAAAAAATTAACAGTTAATAATATTAAATTAAAAAACCATGAGCAATTGTTCAGAGTAATCGCAACGAAAAATACTTGTAAAGATACTTCAGTGGTTGCAATGTTATCAGTCAACGATACCTGTATTACAAGCACAACAGATACCCTTTATATAAAAGTTAATACAAGTAGTTTAAACAATCC
>JBILJV010000092.1:0-6620 GCA_044377005.1 Bacteroidia bacterium | reverse complement strand
GGCACCAAAATGGTTGTTGCAGAGACAAAATTGGATTACGAAAGCGCAAAAAAGCTACTTTTAGAACAAGGGAGCGTGAGGAAGGCTGTTGATAAACATCAACAAAATCTCTAAAAAAAGGGCCTTTTAATTAAATAACATACAATATTTTTTAATTATCAGCCGTTTAAGTTGAAATTAATTTTGTAAAGTATAAATTTTTATATAGGTTTGTGGATTGTAGATAAACCAGTTAGTACCATTAATCAACGCATGAAAAAAATTACTATATTATTCAGCTCAGCAATTGTAGCACTTTCAATTGTATTGTCGGGTTGTGGCGGGGCAAGTTTGTCAAAAGCAGACGAAGCCAAGAAAAGAATGAATTACAAGTTGGCAGGGGATTTATACACCCAAATTTCACCCAATGTCAAAGACAAAGATGAAGCTCAACGAGGAAGGATGGAAGCAGCATTTTGTTACAGAATGGCCAATGAATACGAGAAAGCAATCAAAGCTTATGAAAAAGTTTTGAAAAAAGAACCAAAAAATACTGAAGCTTTATACCAATTAGGTTCACTAAATATGAAAGTTTCAGGCGATGGTTGTAATCCTGATGCTAATAGAAAAGCCAGAGAATGGTTTACTAAGTATTTGGAAGAAGTGCCTAATGATGAAAAAGTTCTTAAAAAAGTAGCAGGAATAGACAGTGCTGAAAATTGGAGAAAAGAAGCGCCTTTAAGCCGTTTTAAAGTTTCAAATTTTAAAATTATTAACACCAAAGGAATGGATTACAGTCCAATGGTCGCAAGTAAAAAAGATGATGTTTTATATTTTAGTACTGATAGAGTTGGTGGTGTTGCTAAAAATAAGGTATACGGATTAACAGGAAATAGTTATTCCGATATGTGGTATGTAAAAGGTAAGAAAGGTAAAAGAGGTGCAGGTATGATTTGGGAAAAACCAGTTTTAGCTTTAGGAACTATTAATACCAAATACAACGACGGTTCAAGTTCTTTTGATAGAAAATATAGTACTGTTTATTATACACAATGTAATGGTTCAGATGGTAAGTCAACTTCTTGTAAGTTATATATGGCCAAAATGAATGGTTCTGAATGGGGTGAAGAACAAATGCTAAGTTTCTGTATCAATGATAGTTTTGATTATGGTCACCCTGCTATCAGTGAAGATGGTAAAACTTTGTATTTCTCTTCTAACCGCGATGGTGGTGAAGGTGGATACGATATTTGGTGTGCTATTTATAACCAACGTGCCAAAGATTGGGGAGAGCCTTTCAACTTAGGAAAAACGATTAATACTCCTTCAGATGAAATGTTCCCATATTACAACGTTCATGATAAAAGTGTTTACTTCTCTTCCAACGGTCACATGGGAATGGGTGGTTTAGATGTATTTAAAAGTGAAGGTTCAGGAACTGAATGGACAGAACCAGAAAATTTAAGAGCTCCTATTAACAGTGGTGGTGACGATTTTGGAATGACTTACGATAATAACAATCCTGATCATGGTTTCTTTACTTCAAACCGTTGTGGTGGTAAAGGGAATTTCGATATTTATGAATTTAATATTACACCTCTTGTTATTGAAATTGAAGGTTATGTTTACGAATGTGTTTTACCAAAAACAAATCCTGCAACTTTTAATAATTCTAAACCTTTAGCAAATTCTGTTATAACGTTTACAAATGACAAAGACACGACTAAAATTGTAGTAAAAACAGATGCAAATGGATATTACGGTAAAGTTAGATTAAAAGAAAAAACCAATTATGAAATGTCATGTACCAACCGTGAATTGTATTATTTCGATGCAGAATTGGTTCAAAGAACAACAAGAGGAATAAAAATTTCTTCTACACTTAAACAAGATTTCTGCTTGTACTCTCAAATTATCGAAGAAGTGGTGCCAATTTTCTATGATTTAGACCGTGCTGAAATCCGTCCTGATGCTGCCAAAGTATTAGATGAAAGAATATTACCACTCCTAGTAAAATATCCTAAACTTCGTTTAGAATTAGGTTCACATACCGATTGTCGTTCATCTTACGATTACAATATGGGATTGTCTCAACGAAGAGCTGACAGTGCTGTTGCATACCTTGTAAGAAAAGGAATTGATGCTCGTAGATTAGTGGCGCAAGGTTATGGAGAATCTCAATTGGTAAATGATTGTAAATGTGAAGGCGCTGTTAAAGTTGATTGCCCTGAATCTAAACACCAAGAAAATAGACGTACCACCATTCGTACATTAGATGTTAATTTTGACCCACGTGTGGCTGCTGTAAATAGCAAAGATGCGAACAATGTGAACGTTAAGCCTATTATTGTAAAACTTGGTAAGAAAAATGATGCATATATAGTAGCAGCTGCCGGAAATGACATTGCAGCTACTGGAACAGCAATCGTTGCTCCAGGTGCCGACTTAACTATCAGTGTTTTAGAGTTGAAAAATCTAATCGCTAAAGGTGTTGTTAAACAAACTGATTTAACTGGTGTTACCATGGCTGATATTGCAGGTGGTCGTGTTAAACCAACTGCTACTGTAAAGTTAAACACTTTAAGAGTTGGTCCAAAAGATGTAGGATATACCTTAACAAATGTAACTATGAAAATAGCTGCCATTAATAGTCCTTATAGTTTTGGTTATGATGCATTGAAAGCTAATAATGGTACTGTAAATACAGAAGAAGGAGAAATTACATTCAAAAATGTCAATACGGAAGCCTTAAAAGATGGTCCTATCAAAAGTACCATCCCAGGAACGGGAAATACAGGAACTGGCACTGTAGGAACTGGAACTAAACCTGGTGCAGGTACAGCTCCAACTTCAACTCCTGCAAATGCTGATACCGCTTCAATGGCAGATTACAGTCAAATTAATTTAATTTCACAAGGGGGTGCATTGTTTGTGCCTACAATGATTAATGACAAAGAAAATGTAAATTGGTTGTTTAATCCTACCGGAAGAAAAATAGAAATTTCTGAAGACATGTTCAAGCAGTTACTTGATGCTAAAGTTGTTTCTAAAAAAGATTTTGAAGATGGAGAATCTATCAAATTAGCTGATGGAACAAAATTGCCAAGTAACACTTTTGTAGCTAGTATTCAATTAGGAGATATTGTAATTCAAGGAGCTAAAATCGTAATTAGCAGTAAAGTAACTGAACCTACTATTGGGGCATTGAATACTCAAATGAAGAAAATAAATGCAACTGTTAAAGGTAATGTACTTTATTACAAAGACAAAACCAAAAAGAAATAATCAATAACATATTTTAAAAAAAAGGGAGTTAAAACTCCCTTTTTTTATTTGAAATTGTTTAGTAATTCTATTTGAGTAGAATGCTTTATCAATACCCAATAACTGTTCAATTGAATCTTGTCTATTGAATTTTCTGCCAAATTATGTTTCAATCTGCTTATACTTAAGTTTATTCTATGGGCCTTAAACAAGGGTTTTAAAACATTACTTTTAGGCATAAAAAAAAGGAGGTTTATTAAACCTCCTTTTAAATGATCATTTTAGTGAAATTAACTATTCAAATTCTGCTTTCAGAATCTTTTTAATCTCTTCTACAGTTTCCTCTTCCAATTGAGTTCTTGCAACTAATTGTTCATTTGGAATATCTATAACAGCTTTAGCGGTATCTAAACCAATTGCTTTTAACTCGTCAATAATCCAGCTGTCAATTTCGTCTGCAAATTCTTCTAAGTCAATGTCTGTATCATCATATTCAACATCTTCTCTGTAAACTTCTATTTCGTAACCAACCAATCTGCTAGCCAAACGAATGTTATAACCTCCTTTACCAATAGCCAAACTAACTTGGTCAGGCGCTAAGAAAACGCTTGCTTTTTTGTTTGCTTCATTAATTGCAATTGAAGATATTTTAGCAGGGTTTAATGATCTTTGTATGTATAATGAACTGTTAGTTGTAAAGTTGATAACGTCAATGTTTTCATTGCGTAATTCCCTAACGATTCCATGAATACGACTTCCTTTCATACCCACACAAGCACCTACTGGGTCAATTCTGTCATCGTAGCTTTCAACAGCAATTTTAGCACGCTCTCCTGGTTCTCTAACAATTTTCTTAATGGTGATTAAACCATCTAATATTTCAGGAACCTCTAATTCTAATAATCGCTCTAAAAACACAGGAGATGTTCTAGATAATATGATTTTAGGAGACGCATTTATCATACTAACTTCATGAACAATCGCTTTCACTGTTTCTCCTTTTTTAAAGAAATCTGCAGGAATCATTTCAGATTTAGGTAATAACAATTCATTGCCTTCATCATCTAATACCATAATTTCTTTTTTCCAGATCTGATATACCTCACCACTTACTATTTCACCGATTCTGTCTGAATATTTTCTAAAAAGTTCGTCTTTTTCAAGTTCAAGAATCTTGGTCATTAAGGTTTGTCTAGCCGCTAATATGTTTCTTCTTCCAAAGAAATCCATAGGCACTTGGTCAATTGCTTCTTCACCTATTTCATAGTCAGGTTCAATTTTTCTAGCATCAGTAATGCTTATTTGTTTGTTTTCATCTTCAACTTCACCTTCATCCACAATTAATCTATTGCGATAAATCTCCAAGTCACCTTGGTCTGTATTGATGATAATATCAAAATTTGAGTCATCGCCATATCTCTTTTTTAACATATTGCGAAATACTTCCTCTAACACACGCATTAATGTTGCACGGTCGATATTTTTAAATTCCTTAAATTCAGAAAAGGATTCAACTAATCCTCTTACTGTTAAAACTTGTTGTGATGTCATTTGAATGATAGAATTATTTGTGCTTGTTTAATTTGGTCTATGGTTAACTTTATTTGTTCAGGTAAATCTTTTTTCTTAGGCTTCTCTATTTTATAAAATTCAAAGCTTAAATAGGGCTCTTCAACTGCAATTAATTTCCCATTGAAACTTTGATTATCTGTATTTAATGTGACCTGGAATTCTCTACCTACATGTTTGGGATATTGCCTGAATAATTTGATAGGACTGTCTGCGCCTGGTGTAGCAATGTCTACAGAATATTCAGCCTCAGGAAGTAACTCGTCCGCTATTTTATTGAATTGTCTGCTAACAGAACTAATGTCATGAATGCCCAAAAGTTGGTCTCCATCTAAGGTAAATTCAAATTCATTTTGATGTTGATGAATGTCAACCAAAAAAATGTGTTCGTAATTCACCAAGACATCTTCCAAAATACGTTTAAGTTGCGGTTTTAATTCCATAAGTTTCAAAAATAAGTGAGGGGCTTTTTAGTGCCCCTCATTTAAATGATATCTATAATACACTGCAAATATAACAGCTCTTTTTTAATTTACAAAATATTACTTTGTTCTTGCCGATTCTAATCCTCCACCTGCTGCTGCTCTATTATTTATAGCGGGAGTGTTAGGTTGGGGTGTGCCTCCAATTGTTGGAGCTCCTGTTTGTGTGTTTATATTAGGGTCAGGTGAACTTGGCTTTCTTGGAGTAGGATAAGATGGTGCAGGGGTGCTTGGTTGGGTTACTTTTACACCTGAATTATTATAAGTATTGGTTCTCGATGGATTAGAACTTGGACTTGTGTTTGTTGGTCTTGAAGGAGTATAAGGTGCAGGAGTGTCGTATTTCGGTTTACTAGTACTTTCATTTGAACTTGTAGTATTTGAACTACTAGGTCTTGTTCTACTAGGAGTGTTTATTCCTGTTCCTGAATTTTCAACACTTGTACTTGTCGTTGAACTTGCTTCTAAAGCTGCTTCTAAAATAGCGCCTAATAAGGTTTTTCTAGGTCTCTCTTCTTCTCTTTTGGGCGGAATTGTATTTTCAATTCTATTGCCTTGAAATGGACCAGTTCCTTCTGCAGGTTTATCTTTTTCATCAGGAACAATGTCTTTGTTATATAATCCTCTCATACAACTGTCAAGTTTTTGATTACATCTTTGGCTTTGTTTTACCACAAAATTGTATTCAACTCTGGTTTCATTCAATTGATTAGTTAAGTTATTAATTTTAAATTGTAAATCAGATTTGTCTTTGTTTAATTGAAGAATTTGAGCATTTTTTTCTTCTAATTGTTTTTTCAAATCTGCACAATCATCACTTGGACTGTTTGTTTTTAAAGTTTCTATTTCAGTTTTCAATAGGTTAACCTGTGTGCTTAACTCGGCTTGTTTTTTTACTATCACTTCTGCTGCAGCTCTTGTGCTATCTATAGTTTTATTTTTAGCAGTAATGGTATTTTTTAAGCTAGTAATTTCAGCTTTGTATTGAATTTCAGCCTCTCTGCATTTTTTTAAGAGTTCTGCTTCTGTTGAACTGTTATCATTAGAACTGCTATTTTTAAGTACATTAATCAAACTATCAACTTTATATGTTAGTAATGAGTTTCGGGTATTTAAACGTCCAACATTTGCTGCTAATGCTTTCATTTCTGCTTTTAACATTTCATTCTCCTCCTCACACTTCTTTATTTTTAAAATGTCAGCATCATTTCTTGTTGAGTTTTGTTTGCATTTTTCTAATTCAGCAGTTTTTGCAATTAATAATTGGTTCAATTCTTCAGCTCTTTTCTTAGCAATTTCAGCATCTGCTTCCGCTTTAGCTTTATC